>JALZEM010000157.1 GCA_030862005.1 Actinomycetota bacterium
CCCGTCCAGAAGAGCCCGCCGCCGCCGACCATGGCGGCGGTCGCTGCCCCTCCGATCGGACGCGCAAATCCCGCGAGCATGAGGACGAACCCGCCTGCGCAGAGCATCAGCCAGGTATCCACGATGCACCTCCGACTACGACTCCCCGAGGACCACCCGAGCACACGGCCGCAGGGCGCCGGGGCGGCACCCGAGACGAGGAATATGCGCCGCAGCAAGCGATCGCGCGCATCCGCGCCTCCTTCACATGACCCTTACATCTTCGAGAATCGGCCGCGCCCGGCAGCCGGTCGATCCACCATTCGAGTGCTTCGCGGCGGCCGGACAGCCGCCCTGTGCACTCACCCGTCGGGAGGCGAGTGACAGGCATCTCGCGGCGTCGCGGTCGCCGTATCGCGGTCCGCAGCCGCGTGCGGCGGCGCCGCGACATCGCGCTCAACTACGGCCGCGTTCCGAATCCGGTCGTTCGAGCGTTCTCGACCTCTACGCGACACACGAGCAGATCCGGAACGTCCGCGAGCGACTGGCGGACGACAAGCGCGCGTCCCTAGACTCGATCCATGACGGAGACCCAGGCGCCGCCAGAGCGCTCCGTCGTGGACGAGATCGCGGGGCAAGGGCTCGCGGAGCTCCACACGCACCTGGGCGGGTCCGTTGACGCGGCGGTCATGTGGACGCTCGCGCACGAGCAGGGGATTGCGCTTCCCGTGAAGGGTTACTGGGACTTCGTGGACTTGATCTCGGTGGAGCCGCGGGGCGTCGAAGGTCTTCCGCAACTCGATGCGATCTACAGGTGGACGGAGCTCATCCAGTCGAGCCCGCTCGCCGTCGAGCGCTCGGTGCACGGCGCGATCGGCGGCGCGTACCGGAAGCAGAACATCACGACGCTCGAGCTTCGATTCAACCCGATGAAGCGAAACCGAGGCGGCGAGCGCGACCTCGATCACATCATCATGGCGGCCGCCCGCGGCCTCGACCGCGCGAGCCTCGAATATCCGCACGTTCGGACCGGCCTCATCCTGATGATGGATCGGACGTTCACGCACGAGCAGAACGAGGTGATCGTCGAGAAGGCGATCCGGTACGCCTCGCGCGGGATCGTCGGGATCGACATCGCGGGCCCGCGGCCGGGCCCGGGCCGGTACGACTACAGGCAGCTAGCTCCGCTTATCGACACCGCGCGCGATGCCGGACTCGGCGTGACGATCCACGTCGGCGAGGAGGGCGGAGACGTCGGCGCGCACGAGGTCGGTGACGTGGTCGAGTACCTTCGGCCCGAGCGGATCGGCCACGGGATCCTCGCCGTGCAGGACGAGGAGACGATGCGCGTGCTACGGGAGACCGAGACGGTCCTCGAGCTCTGTCCGAGCTCGAACCTCCTGACGCGGGCGCTTCCCGACGAGGACGCCGTCCGCGACACGTGCCGCACCTTTATCGACCGTGGCGTCGCCTTCACGGTCGCCACGGACGGCCCCGAGATGATGCGCACTCACCTCCGCGACGAGTTCGCGCTCCTCCTCCGCGTCGGCGCGTTGACGGACGACGAAGCGCGTGCAGCGAACGAGCGCGGGCACGAGGCGACGTTCCTCAACCTCAGGGTCGCCGAACGCGTATAGGCGTCGGCGATGCGCGACTCCCGCAGGGACGCGGCCGGCGTGGAGACGTACCTCGGCGAGCTCGCAGGGCACCTACGCAGGGTTCTCGGTGACGACCTCGTCGGCGTGTACGTCGGCGGCTCGTACGCGCTCGGCGACTACCTGCACGGGCGGAGCGATCTCGACGTCGCGGCCGTGACGGACGCGACGAACGCGCTCTCGACGCGCCAGAGCGTAGTCGCGGCGCTTCGGCACGAGTCGTTGCCGTGCCCGGCTCGGGGGCTCGAGTTCGTGCTGTATCCGCTGGCTGCTGTTCACGCGCCGTCGGTTCAGCCCGGGTTCGACCTGAACCTCAACACCGGCGCCCGCATGGAGTTCCGCGTCGACTACGAGCCCGACCCCGACGAGGCGCACTGGTTCGCGATCGACCGCACCATCCTCGCGGAGCACGGAGTTGCGCTTCTTGGTCCCGCCCCGCACGACGTCTTCGCGCCGCTTCCGCGGGACCTCCTGCTCCCGCTCCTCGTCACGTCACTTCGCTGGCACAGCCAAGGTGCCGCGGGCGGAGACGACGCCGTCCTGAACGCGTGCCGAACGCTTCGCTATGC
>JALZEM010000191.1 GCA_030862005.1 Actinomycetota bacterium
CGCATGAACGCTCGCAATCCTGGACGGACTAACACTCTGCACAGTGAGGGACAGCGCGAGCGTAAGGATTTATGAGTTTCCGGGTGAGGGGAAAGCAAGCGGTACCCCATCGAACGCGAGTCAGTACCGCCCCGCGTACCCGACCGGAGCACCCCCCAGACGCACGAAGCGCGGGCGGGACTCCCTGAGGACTGTCTGTACCCGTGCGGGCCTCGACTCCCGCAACTAGGCTCAAAGATCGGCTTAGGCACGCTCGCAGTTGTTCTCTTCGCCGCCGCGCTCGTCCTGGCGGTCTTTGTGCCGACCCGATGGCGGTGGATCGCGGCCATCGGCGCGGCCGGCGCGGCAGGTTGGTGGGTCTTTCATGTCGCGAAGGGCTGTGACGAGGAATTTGAGGTCGCCTGCGACGAACAACCCCTCCTCCTCGGCGCGTTGGCGCTCATGATGCTGGCTTCCTGGCTTGGCGGCGTGGGCGCTGGCGTTCTCGCGCGCCGTTTGGCCAATCGAAACGCCGATCCCTCCTAGCTCCCGCGCGCCGCTCCCCAAGACGTCCAGGATCGCCCCGGTCGCGGCGGATACGTCCCACTCCAACGAGGACGTTCGCCGTCGCCGACGCCCGCCCGCGCATAGACCAACGCGCTTGGTGCCACTAGACTTTGTCCCTTCGGCCAGGAGGAAGGACGTGGACCAAAGGCCCCTATCGATTGGGGCGCACGCGGACCGGCAGCTCGACGAGCTTCGCGTGCTTCTCGTAGACGATCACGATCTCTTTCGCACGGGACTCACGAACCTGCTCGTCGAGCAGGGCGTACATGTGGTGGGCGAGGCGCCGGACGGGCGGACGGCCCTTCGGCTCGTCCGCGAGCTCGTGCCGGACGTGGTCGTGATGGACCTCAACATGCCGGGGATAACGGGAGTCGAGGCAACCCGCGAGATCACCGTGATGTCGCCGCTCACCCGCGTCGTCGTTCTGACGATCTCGGCGGACAATACCGACGTGGTCGAGGCGGTGATGGCCGGCGCGTGCGGCTATCTGCTGAAGGACTCGTCCATCCAGGAGCTGATCGCCGGTATTCGCGCGGCCGCCGCGGGTGAGTCGCTCATCTCGCCGCAGATCGCGACGAAGGTCCTCCAGGTTCTACGGTCTCACAGCGCCGATGGCGGCGCGGCCGACGCAATTCGCGCCGAGCTTTCGGACCGGGAGCTTGAGATTCTGAAGCTGATCGCGAACGGGAAGGACAACGCCGAGATCGCCCGTGATCTCTTCATCAGTCCGAAGACCGTGAAGAACCACATCTCGAACATCCTCATGAAGCTGCAGATCGATAACCGTATCCAGGCTGCGGTGTACGCGGTTCGGAGCGGGATCGTCTAGGGTCGTCGCCCGAGCTGCGGAGAGTTTCGGCGCGGCCACGGAGCCGCGCGAGGAGCTCGCGGAGGCGCAACAGCTCGTCCTCGGTGCGCGCAAGCCGACCTGCGAGCGCAGGAAGATCACGCGTCTGGTTCCCGTCCTTGATCGTCGCGACCATCTTGCCGATCTCCCGCTCGATGCGCATCGTCTCCCCCTCGAGCGCAAGCGCACGGGCATATCCATCGGTGAGCGTATGCTCCACCGTCCCGAGGAGCGGCGTGGGCGCGCCGTCCGGTATGTCGAGGAGCTCGTGAATCCGGCTGACAAGACGAGGGAGGTCGTTCGTCATCGCCGCCGCATTATCCGCGGCGCCGACGCGAGACTCTATGGGCCGATCGGCCTATCTTTCCGATCGTCGGGTCCTAGCCGGATGAGGACGAGGCTCTGTTCTCGGACGATGGGCCTCGCTACGTTCGCAGCGGCGGCCGCGCTCGCGGCGACCGCGCCGGCGAGCGCGACCCCGCTCGGGACACAGCTCCAGCGCGCTCTTACGGTCCCGGGGATCTCGTGGAGCGCGACCGGCGTCGTCGCGATCGACCTCCCGACAGGAAACGTCGTCTACCGGCGGAACCGCGCGCTCGCGCTTCGCCCGGCCTCGAACGAGAAGCTCGCGGTCGCGCTCGCGGCGCTCGTCGAGCTCGGCCCGAGCTTCCGAATCGCGACGCGCGTCCTCGGCGAGGGGACCCGCGACGGCTCGGTCTGGCGCGGCCGGCTCGTCCTCAAGGGGTTCGGCGACCCGACCCTGTCGCGCTTGAGGCTCGCCCGGCTGGCGGAGCGGGTCGAGCTCACCGGAATCCGGAGCGTCACCGGCTTGATCGTCGCGGACGAGTCGTACTTCGACACAAGGCGAACTGCACCCGGCTGGAGAGCGTCCTTCTACAAGGTCGAATGCCCCCCGCTCTCGGCGCTGATCGTCGATGGAGGGAAAGTGGGCAGGAGGATCGTGGACGACCC
>JALZEM010000214.1 GCA_030862005.1 Actinomycetota bacterium
GCTCGTCCAGTCGGGGAACCTGCTTCTCCTCCTCGCCGGATGGGGGATGGTCGGTCTCTCCTCCTATCTCCTCATCAACTTCTGGCACGGGCGCGAGTCAGCCGTCCAGGCGGGCAAGAAGGCGTTCATCATGAACGCGTTCGGCGACGCGACGTTCGCGCTCGCGCTCTTCGTCTTGATTCAGCAGACGGGTGAGCTCAGCTTCGGGCCGGTGTTCGAGGAGGCTGAGGGGGCGCTCGGTGACGGGTCGACGCTCTCGATCCTCGTCGCACTCGGGCTCCTCGGCGGCGCCGTGGCGAAGTCGGCGCAGGTGCCGCTCCACACGTGGCTTCCCGACGCGATGGAGGGACCGACGCCGGTCAGCGCGCTCATCCACGCGGCCACGATGGTGACCGCCGGCGTCTACTTGATCGCGCGCACGCACCCGCTCTTCGAGCTCGCGCCGCAGATCCTCGACCTCGCCGCGATCCTGGGCGGAATCACGATCGTCGTGGCCGGGCTCATCGCGCTCGTCCAGACGGACATCAAACGCGTGATCGCGTACTCAACGATGAGCCAGATCGGCTACATGTTCCTCGGCGCCGGTCTCGGGGCGTACGGCGCGGGACTCTTCCACCTCATGACGCACGCCTTCTTCAAGGCGCTCCTGTTCATGGCGGCGGGAATCGTCATCCACGCGCTCGCGGGCGAGCAGGACATTCGCAGGATGGGCGGGCTCGGGCGCGAGCTGCCGTCGACGTACCGATTCATGCTCGTCGGCGCGCTCGCGCTCGCGGCGATGCCGCCCTTCGCCGGGTTCTTCTCGAAGGACGCGATCCTAGCGAGCGCCGCAAACGCGGGAACGCTCGGGTGGATCCTCTGGGGCTTGGGCGCTGCCGGCGCGTTCCTGACCGCGCTCTACACGTTCCGGATGGTCTTCATCGTGTTCGGCCGCGAGCTGTCGGCGTTTGCCCGTGAGCACCTGCACAAGGAGCGCTTCGAGGGCCCGCTCGCGATGGTCTGGCCCGTCGCGATCCTCGCCCTCCTCTCGGTCATCGGAGGCCTCCTTCAGGTCCCAGGCCTTTGGCACGTCGTGGACGACTGGATCCATCCGGTCGCGGAGTCGATCGAAGAGGCAAGCGGCGGAACGGCGGTCTTCTCGGCCGTCGCCGCGCTCGGGCTCTCGCTCGCCGGGATCGGGGCCGCCTGGGCGCTCTACCGCCGCCCGACGCGCAGGCCGCACCGTGCAAGACGGGCCGCGCCGTGGGCCGCGCGTACGCTCGAGCGCAAGTTCTACGTGGACGAGGCCTACGACGTCGCGTTCTACGAGCCGTCGGCGCGGACTGCGGCGGGCCTCCACCGTTTCGTCGAGCGGCCGCTCTTCCTGCGCTCGCTCGGCGACATCGGCGGGACCGTGCGCGGGGTGTCGGGCCGCGTCGCCGCCGCACAAACCGGCCTCGTCCGCTCGTACGCGCTTGCGCTCGCCGCCGGTCTCGCCGTCCTGGCCGTCGTCTTCCTCCTCGTGAGCTAGTTGGCGGGATGCTGACGACCGCGCTCATCTTCCTCCCGATCGCGGGCGCGCTCGTGCTCTGGATCATCCCGTGGCCGAACACGCGCGCCGCAGGCGGCTTCGCGCTGCTGGTCGCACTCGCCGAGCTCGCGCTTTGGGTCGGGACGGTCGCCAACTTCGACTTCGGAACAAATGGGCTCCAGCGGGACGTGGACGCCGTCTGGTTCGACGACCTCGGCGTCGCGTTCAAGGTCGGTCTCTACGACTTCTCGCTCTGGCTCGTCGGGCTCACGGCGCTCGTCACGGTTGCGGCGGTTGCGTACGGGCTGTGGGCCGGGCGCGATCGCGCCGGCGCGTACTTCGGCCTCCTCCTCTTCCTCACGGGAGCGACGATCGGCGTCTTCACCGCTCAGGACCTCCTCGTCTTCTACGTCTTCTTCGAGGCGATGCTGATCCCGCTCTACGTGCTGATCGGCGTATGGGGCGGCGCTGGGCGGCTCGGCGCGACGATCAAGTTCGTGATCTACACGCTCGCGGGGTCGCTCCTGATGCTCGTCGCGATCATCGCGCTCGGCCTCTCGGCGGGGTCGTTCGACATGACGGAGCTCGGCCGAAGCGACAACGTCTGGATCTTCCTCGGCTTTCTCGTCGCGTTTGCCGTCAAGGCGCCGATCTGGCCGTTCCACGGGTGGCTTCCGGACGCGTACCGCGAGGCGCCGGCCGAGGTCTCGGCCCTTCTCTCGGGCGTCGTCTCGAAGACCGCCGCCTACGGTCTCCTTCGGATCGCGCTCCCGACGTTCCCGGAGGCGGTGGCGGACACGCGGACGGTCGTGCTCGCGCTCGCGACGATCGGCCTCGTGTACGCGTCGCTGCTCGCGTTTCGCGCTCCTGACGTCCGCGGCGTCATCGCGTACTCGAGCCTCGCGCAGATGTGCCTGATCGTAATCGGCCTCTTCGCGTTCAACGACTCCGGCCTGAACGGCGCGCTGCTCCAGATGGTCAACCACGGGCTGATCTCTGCCGCCCTCTTCCTCCTCGCAGGTGGAATCGAGCGCAGAGCCGCCACCGGCCGGCTCGAGCTCCTCGGCGGGATGGCTCGCGGGCGGCCCGTGCTCGCGACGATGCTCCTCACCGTCGGCGTCATCGCCCTCGCCGTCCCGCTGTCGACGACCTTCGCCGCGGAGTTTCTGATCCTGAACGGGATCTTCGTGCACGGCTGGGGGTGGGCGGTCGCCGGCGCGGGCGCGATCGTCCTCGCCGCGATGTACATGCTGCGTCTCATCTCCGCCGTCCTGCATCAGGACGTCGGGACGGCCGTCCACCCGGAGTCGCTCGACCTCCGCCCGACGGAGGTGACGGT
>JALZEM010000221.1 GCA_030862005.1 Actinomycetota bacterium
GGGCGCGTGTTCCTCGTCGCGGAGCGGCCCCGGATCGCGTCGTCCGGGCGCTTGCCGACCGACCTAAAGGCGCTTACCGACCGCCCCGTCGTCGCCGGGCGCGCCGTGGAGCGTCACAACAGACTCGAGCAGAACATGGTTGGGCACGCGCACGGTGCGTCCCTCGTCCGTTCGGAGCACCGTCGCCGCGCTCTCCAGCGCCACGATCTCGCCGTGGATCTCGTCGACGGCGATTACCTGCCCGATCGAGAAGACGCCGTTGACATAGCGCCCGGCCGTTACCTGCCGCGCCATCTCCCGGCCGCCGAGCCCGAACGCAAGCGTGAGCGTGAGCGCACCTGCGGTCAAGATGATCGCGACGACGATGACGAGAACCGAGGTGGCGATACCCACCTGTGCGAGGGCGGTCACGAGGAAGATGCTGAAGACCGAGATCTGTGCGACGCGCCCAACCGGTCCCCCGAGCGCCATCTGCGTGGCGAGGCGATCAACGCGGTCGCCGACGAGTTGGGCGACGATCGCGCCGGCAATCACGAGGGCGAGCGCGATGAACAGCCTCGGGAGGAAGAGCAGGACGGCGTTGAGCGACACGCTGAGCGCAGCGAGCCCGAGGAGCGATATCGCGGCGAACACCACGACAATCGCGAGCGCGATCCGGACAACGTTCCCGAGAAGCCGGGCGAGCGACCGGTCGATCCCGGCGCGCGTGAGGGCCGCGCTGACGCCAGACCGCTCCGCTAAGTCGTCGACGCCGAGTGTGCCGAGCATCCGCCGGGTCAGGCGGCCCACGATGCTCGCTACGAGCAGGCCGACGACGAGGAGAAGAAGTGCTCCGCCGATTCCGGGAAGGCTCTCGCCGAGCGTATCGGCCGCGTTGTCGAGGATTCTCGTCAACCCCATCTCGTCAATCCCTCCTGCTGGACGGGCGCAAGCCCAGCACCGTCGCGAGCGTCTGCCCCGCTGCGACAATCATGTCGCTGGCGGCGATAGCGACCCGCCGGACCGAGAGCTGCCAGCTGGCTGTCCGTACGACGTCGGCCGGAAGCGTCGCTCCGTTGCGGGGAGTGTCGACTCGTAGGAGCCGAAGCAGGCGGACGAGCCGTTCCTCGGATGCGGTGAGTCCCTCCTCAGGTCGCCCTTCCTCGTTCACCGCGGAAGCCCCCAGTCGTAGGCGTTTTGTCGAAGAATCTCGATGAGCTCGCGGCGGGCGCGGTGGAGGCGGCCCTTGACGCTCCCGAGCGGCGAGTTGGTCGCGGCCGCGATTTCGCCGTAGCTCAGCCCCTCGAGATCACGAAGAACGAGGACCGTACGGTGCGCAGGCTGCATCAGCCGGAGTTTGGCCGCGAGCCGGTCGCGCCGTTCGCTCTCCTCGAGCTGCTGGGCGGGGGTGCGCGTCGTCGCGGCGTCCTCGGTCGCCTCTTCGACGTGGTCGTTCGCGTCCGCGCGCAGCCCCGACGTGCGAGCGACCGCGTCCAGAGCCGCATTGTGCGTGATGCGAAGCAGCCACGCACGAAACGGCGACTCGCGGCGGAAGCGCGACAACCGGTGAAACGCGCGCAGGAACGCATCCTGTGCGACATCCTCGGCGTCGTGTTCACCGGCAATCCTCGCCGCGACCCGGTACACGACGCCGCGATGCCTCTCGACCAGGTGCTCGAAGGCGCTCATGTCGCCCGCAAGTGTCCGGTCGATCAGGGCCTCGTCCGACAGCGTGGGACCCGCCGTCGCTCCTTCCGTCGCCCGAGTCACGCCGGAATTGTGCATCTTCGACGGTACGGACCCGTGAACACAAGCCAGGGTTACACGGACCTCCGGGCGCCGACACCGTTTGTCACGCCGTAACTTTCTCACCTCCTCTCGCGTCCTGATTCGTGTGTCGGGCAAGGGGTCTGCGCCCACACACGGAGAGGATCTCAAGCGGGCCGAGCCAACCTACGGGGGTGGAGATGCTTCTTGCTCAAGCTGAAACCTGGGGCGACAAACTGCGAAACGGATTCGAGGAATTCTTCGACTTCATTCCGAACCTCGTTGCATGCCTTGCGGTCCTCGTCATCGGGTACATCGTGGCAAGGCTCGTGGCGGCGGCGCTCGCACGACTGCTCGATCGCGCAGGGCTCGACAGGACGCTGACGCGAGGACAAGGAGGCCGGTACCTCGCGAAGGCGACGGAGAGCCCCTCGCGACTGCTTTCTCGGATCGCGTTCTGGGTGATCATGCTCGCCGTTCTTGCGCTCGCGGCCAGCGTTCTTGGAATCGCTGAGATCACCGCCGTCGTCGGCGCGATCCTCGCGTACATCCCGAACGTCATCGCAGCACTTCTGATCTTCCTCGTCGCGGGAGCTATTGCGACGGGCCTCAGCGCGCTCATCAACCGGACCCTCGGCGACACGCCGACCGGAAGGGTCCTATCAACCGTCGCGCCGGGGCTTGTCATGGCCATCGCGGTCTTCATGATCCTGAACCAACTCAAGATCGCGCCGACGATCGTGACCATCACCTAT
The DNA here is from genome assembly GCA_030862005.1 of Actinomycetota bacterium. Taxonomy (GTDB): domain Bacteria; phylum Actinomycetota; class Thermoleophilia; order Gaiellales; family Gaiellaceae; genus JACCYG01. The sequence continues at coordinate 2,502 of JALZEM010000221.1, forward strand.
GCCGCCCTCATCGGATCGCTCGCGCTCGCCTCCGCGCTGGCGTTCGGCCTCGGTGGGAGGGACGTCGCGTCCCGCATGTTGGAGGACGCGTATGCGAAGGGCCACGAGGCGCGGGAGCAGGCCAGGCGTGACTACGCGTACGGCCGCGCGCGACGCGGTGCAACAACCAGGGATGTCGACGAGATGACGCTGGCCGAGCTTCAGGAAGAGGCCCGCGAGCTCGACGTGCACGGCCGCTCGGACATGAACAAGGATGATCTGGCTAGCGCAGTCGATCGAGCTCGCGCGCGCACGACGCGCGAGGACGAATGGAGCGACGAGCGCCCCAGCGGCGAGCCGAGGAGCTACGGAGACAGGAATCCCTGAGACGACCCTCTCCCCTGCCGGCTTGCCGTCCCGGACGGCGCTCTAGGAGGCTCTGAGCCGACCCACGTCACGGCGGCCCTCAGGCGCGGCCGTCACCCGCTCGGTGACGGC
>JALZEM010000235.1 GCA_030862005.1 Actinomycetota bacterium
GAGAAAGCCTCGCCGTGCGCGCGCCCGACCTCCTCGAAGTCCTCCGTGCGCACGAGGTAGACGCGCGTCCTGACGACGTCCGCTAGCGACGAGCCTGCTTCCTCGAGCGCCCGCGCGATGATCTCGAGGCAGCGCTTCGTCTGGCCGTATGCGTCGGAAGGAGGATCGGCGCCTTCCGGCATCACGGGCGCGGTGCCCGCGACGATGATCCGCCCGTCGACACGAACGGCGCGCGAAAACCCGACGACACGCTCGTACGGTGAGCCCGAGGAGATCAGGCGGCGTTCCATGCACAGATTAGTATCGCCGCCCCGTGCGCGCGTTGGAGCAGATCGACGGGTGGCGAGCCGACCACGCGGCCGCGGGCGCCGCCACGGCGGACCGCGTTCTTGCGACACACGGCGATGAGCGGTACGTCTTCCGGTGGGCATCGGTGACGAAGCTGCTGACGGCGAGCGCCGTCCTGGTCGCAGCGGAGGAGGGCATCGTCGAGCTGGACGAGCCGGCGGGGCCGCGAGGCTCGACCGTCCGCCACCTGCTCGCGCACGCTTCGGGACTTCCGTTCGAGGGACCGGAGCCGATCGCTCGACCCGGTGAGCGACGCACCTATTCGAACACGGGGTACGACGAGCTGGGCGGGTTCGTTGCCGACCGTGCGGGCATGCCGTTCGCGGACTACCTCGAGGCGGCGATCCTGTCGCCGCTCGGGCTGACGGAAACGCGGCTCGCCGGATCGCCTGCTTCGCACGCATTCGGGCCGCTCCGCGACCTAATCGCCTTCGGCCGTGAGCTCCTCGCGCCGCCCTTCCTCGCGGCCGAGACGTTCGCGGAAGCAACAAGCGTCGCCTTCCCCGGCCTCACGGGCGTGCTTCCGGGCTTCGGCCGGCAGGAGCCGAGCGACTGGGGGCTTGGGTTCGAGCTTCGCGACGAGAAGTCACCGCATTGGACCGGGACGAAGAACTCGCGGCGCACGTTCGGCCATTTCGGTGGCGCGGGGACGTTCCTCTGGGTCGATCCCGACGCAGGCCTCGCCTGCGGGTGCCTCACCGACCGTGAGTTCGACGACTGGGCGCTCGAAGCGTGGCCGCGGTTGTCGGATGCAGTCCTCGAGGAATTTCGTGAGCCGAAGGCCGCTTGATCGTCCGCGTGCGGAGGCGCAGACCGTAGATCGGGGTGAATGAAGGGTGTCCCCGCGTACCGGCTCCGAGAGAAACCGATCCGGCGCCGTTACGTTTCGACGAAGAGCGGCCGGATGACCTCGTCGAAGGTCTCGCGGTCGCAGCTCGCGACGGTCGCGGGCGTAACGGCCTGAACGGTCGCCGTCCGCGGTACGGCCATGAGGGGAGAAACCTCGCCGAAGTAGTCGCCCGGCCGCAGGACGTTCCGCGTGCCTCGTCCATCCTGGAGCGCCGTCAGCAACCCCGTCAGGACGACGTAGAACCGGCCTTCGTCCGCATCGCCCTCTGCGACCACCGGCTTCCCCGGTTCGACGTCCTCACGCTCCATTCGGTCGGCGAGGCGGGCGAGGGTCTCACCGGGAAGCCCTGCAAGGAGCTCGACCCGCGCGAGCTCGTGCGCCGTCGCCGACTGGCGCCTCACGGTGCGTTCGGGTCGGGCTCAATCGTCTCGTCCGGGTTTTCGTGCCCGGGATAGCGCTGCGCGTCCTCCTCGTCGCGGCGCTCGAGTGAGGCGTCTTCCTCTTCCGGAGTGCGTTCGGGCTGCGGCTCCATCACGCTCCATCGTACGAGAATCCCACCTTTCACCAAAACGGGGTAGGCCGTCCGGCCCATGTGCCGTGGCGTCGTCGTGCCGATGACGGGGAGACCATGAGCAAGCACGGCCTTCATCTCATCGACGAGTGCCTCTCCGAGGACTGGATCGATGCCTGGGCCCGCGACGTCGTCCGCCAGGTCGAGGATTACCTCGGAAAGCATGCGGCTTTCGAGGCATTCCTCGGCGACGACGACTAACCGGTTCCCGGGTCTACGATTCTCCGAGCACCGGCCATGTCCGGCCCGGCGTGAGGCCCTAGGCCTCGGCTAACCCCAACGCCTTTTCCAGCATGCCCTTCGGCTGCGCCCCCAGCGCGGCCGCCGCCGGCTCGCCCCCTTTGAAGAGGACGATCGTGGGGATGCTCTGAATGCCGAAACGCTGCGCAAGTGCCGGCTGCTCGTCGATGTTCACCTTCGCGAGCCGAAGGTCGCCGCCGCGCTCCTCGGCGATCTGATCCAGGATCGGCGCGACCATGTGGCACGGCGCGCACCACTCCGCCCAGAAGTCGACGATCACGGGCTGCTCGCTCTCGAGCACCTCGCTCTGGAAATTCGCCTCCGTTACTTCGGTTGCCATCTGACCTCCTGAATCGTCTCGGGCCGGGCAAGCCCGGCCCCTCCACGAGGAAAAACGTCTCCGGCGGCGCAAATCATCCCGTAAGTGCCGGGGCGCTGCCCGCTCGACGGGGAACGGAGACCGCGCTGACGAGAATTACACTGGTCTCCGGTGTTCAAGCCGCTTCCCGACAAGCCGGACCACCC
>JALZEM010000245.1 GCA_030862005.1 Actinomycetota bacterium
GGTCAGAAGTCGTGCCGAAGCCGTGGGGACTTTCGGCGCAGAGGCGGCAAACGGCGGCGCATCCAAGGGTCGTGTCGCCGCAGCGACCAAGCGGTCGCGGGGACGTCCGGACGCTCGCGGCCCATCCGGCGCATGCGTCGATCCCCTGATCCGGCGGGCAGCCCTAGACTGCGGGCGTGATCGTCGAACGTGCCGAGCACCCGTCGTGGCTCTCGAACGCATACCTCGTCGCCGACGAGGTGGGGGGAAGCGGCGTCCTGATCGACGGCAACGGCGTGACGGAACCGCTCCTCGAGCGCGTCGAGCGCGACCGGCTCGCGGTCACGCACGTCCTCTGCACGCACGAACACGGGGATCACGTGGTCGGGGTGGCCGAAATGGCCGACCGCTTCGGCGCACCACTCGTGCTCCCCGGCGATCTCAGCGACGACGACGTCCTGCGAACGAACGGCTTGGAGATCCGGGCGTTGGACACGCCAGGCCACGCGACCGGCCACTTCACCTTCCTCGTGAACGACACGGACTGCTTCACGGGCGACGTGCTCTTCAAGGGGACGGTCGGCGGGACCCGCGGCGGCGGCCCGACGGGCTTCGCCGATCTCAAGCGGTCGATCATGGAGCGCCTGATGCGGCTCGAGCCTGCGACGCGGATCCACCCTGGGCACCGCGACCCGACAACCGTCGCCGAGGAGTGGGAGTCGAATCCCTTCGTCCGCGTCTGGCGCGGCGTCGAGCCCGAACAAGCAGGTCGCTGTCGCGTCCAGGGCGAGGAGGCGACGCTCGTCCTCTGGGCCCCCGACTACGACGGCGGCCACAAGGCGTGGGTCAGGTTCCCATCCGGCGCCGACATGATCGTCGGCGGCTCGCAGGTCGAGCGCGAGCCGTAGCGGCCGGCGAGGCTAGGCTTCGATGTCCTTCGCCGGGAAGAGCACGGTCGGCGTCTCCTCCTTCGACGGGTCTCGATGGCGTATGAGCACGTCCACTAGCGTCGCTGCGACGGCGGCCAAGGGGATCGCGAGCAGCACCGCGAAGCCGCCGAACAAGATCGCGACGGCCGAGACGGCCACCAGGACGGTCAGCGGCGAGAGGCCGACCGCCTCGCCGAGAACGCGCGGGATCACGACGTAGTCCTCGAACAGGCGGACGAGAAGGACGGCGAGGCCGGCGCCCGCGGCGATACCCACCGACTGCGTGAGCCCAACCCCGACGGCAAGAGCACCTGCGGCGAGCGGTCCGATCACGGGGATGATCTCGACCACGCCAGCGAAGATCCCGAGGAGCAGCCAGAACGGGACGCCGAGCAGCCAGAAGCAGACCGACAAGACCGTCGCGACGAACGCGATCAGGATGAGCTGCCCACGCACATAGGCACCGAGCTTCGCGTCGATCAGATCCAACGTGTCCCGTACCTTTTTCCGCTTCGGTCGCGGCAGGAGCGACGTCCCGAGCTCGACGGCCTTCTCCCGTTCGAAGATCCAGTAGGCCGCCGCTGCAAGCGTGAAGAAGATCCCGATCATCACCTCGAAAGCGGTGACGGTGATCTCGAGCGCCGGGTCGAACGCACGCTCGGCGATCTCGTCGGCGCTCGGAAGACGTTCGAGGCGGCGCTGGATCCCGACCAGCACGCGCTGCTTGATCCCCTCGGACTCCTCGGCCTGCTGCTCGAGCTCGATGCTCGACGTCGGAACCGCGGCGCGGATCTGGTCACTGGCCGCGGGCACGACGAAATACAAGAGGAGGGCGACGAGCGCGAAGAGGACGAGGTAATGGAGCATCACTCCGAACCCGCGAGGAACCCGTCGGCGGTGGAGCGCATCGACGCCGGGCCGCATGGCGGCCGCGATGATGAACGCGAGGAAGAGGATCGCAATCAGGAGCTTCAGCTTCCAGAGTGCAAGGGCGCCGACGATCACGCCCCCGATCACGAGCGCGGCAACGAAGACCCTCCGGGCCGTCTCTCGCATACGTCTTGTTTCGCCTGCGACTTGCAGGCGCAAACGCGCCCGCTCGCGGCGCGCCATCGTCGCCCCGCCGCGCGCTCTTGACCGTGGGCCTCGTGGTCGATCCGGATCTCGGTGGCGTCGACCTCGCTACGTCCGCTCGTCGCCGCGGAGGCCCGCTAGAAGCCCGGCTCGCGGACGCTCGACGCGATCAGAAGGAGGACGATCGCCGCGACCACGAGCCGGTACAGGACGAAGAGCGAGTAGTCGTGCCGGCGGACGTATCCGAGTAGCGCCCAGATCGCCGCGAGGCCGCTCACTGCGGCGGCAATGACGCCGACGGTGAAGGGGCCGGCCGACCCAGCCGGGAGATCCGCGAGCACGACGTCGTTCACGCCTTTCCAGACCACCGCGCCGAACGTCGTCGGGACGAGGAGGAGAAAAGAGAAGCGGGCCGCAGAGTCGCGGTCGAGCCCGAGCAAGCGGCCGGCGGAGATCGTGATGCCCGAGCGTGAGACTCCCGGCGCGAGTGCGAGCGTCTGAGCAAGGCCGACGCCGAGCGCGCTCCCGAGCCCGAGCTCGCTCATCCGCCGTGTCGGCGTCCGTCGGTCAGTGAGCCAGAGGACGACGGCGAACACGGCCAGGAGGATCGCGATCTGCCACGGCTCGCCCAGGTGGTCGAGAATGAAGCCCTCGCCGGCGGCGCCGACGAAAGCTGCGGGAACGGTCGCCACGGCGACGAGCCAGGCGACGCGCTCGTCCGGCGATTCGATCCGTCGCCGCCGCACCGTCGTCACCCATGCCGCGACGAGGCGAACGATGTCGTAGCGGAAGTAGAAGACGACGGCGAGAAGCGTCCCGAGGTGGAGCGCGACGTCGAAGGTTTGATTGAAGTCGTCGTCGGCCTGTAGGTACGTCCATTCCGCGGCCCACGGGACGAGGATCAGGTGACCGGACGACGAGATCGGGAGGAACTCGGTCAGGCCCTGGACGATCCCGAGGGCGAGCGCCTGCCAGTTCGAGAGCCCACCCGCCTGCTCGCCCACCCGTGCGGCCGCGAGGACGACGGCGACTGCGAAGGCCGCGGCGGCGACGGCGGAGATCCCGACGCGGCTCATCGGGTGAGTATCGTATGCGCGGCCGGTGACCACGGATGAGATCTATCTCGGGCTCGCCGCCCTCGTTCTCGTCGTCTTCAGCCTCGTCGTCTCGATGGTCCTTCCCCGGTGGAAGCCGGACTTCCCCGGCCGAAACCTGCGCAAGTTCGCACTCGTTTCCGTCCTCCTGGTCTTGGGGATGCTCGCCGCCGTCGAGGTGTTCGGCGCGGAGGAGGGGCACGGGGGTGGTGAGGGGGGAGAGGCCTCCCAGAGCGTCGGCCAGGAGATCTTCGAGGAGAACCAGTGTGCAGGCTGCCACACGCTCGCAGCCGCGGACGCCAGTGGCGACGTTGGGCCGAATCTCGACGAGGCATTGAAGGGGAAGGACGCACAGTTCGTCGAGGAATCGATCGTGAACCCCGACGCCTTCGTCGAGGAGGGGTTCTCGAAGGACGTGATGCCCGAGAACTACGGCGAGGATCTCTCGCGCGAGGAACTCGACGCGCTCGTCGCGTTCCTCGTCGAGTCCACTCGCGGTTCGTAGAGGCCGGACAAACCGGCTCGAGGCGGAGAGGGCGGGATTCGAACCCGCGACCCAGCTTTCACCGGGTACGCGATTTCCAGTCGCGCTCCTTAGGCCAGCTCGGACACCTCTCCGGGGCGAGAGACATGGTGCCACATCATTCGTTCAGCACTCTGCCCTCCATGCCGCCGGCAACGACGACGACCTGGCCCGTTACGTGGCCGGAGATCTCGTCGGAAGCGAGCGCGACGATCTGCCGCGCAACGTCTTCGGGTCGCGCCACCTTTCGAAGCGGCATCGTGCGTGTGACGCGTTCGACGAGGGCGGGATCCTCGAGCGACGAGCGCGTCATCGGCGAGGCTGTCCAGCCCGGACACACCGCGTTCACCCGGCCGCGCGGGGCGATCCGGACGATCTCGTTCTTGAGCGTCAGGAGAAGGCCGTACGCGATCGCGGACTTCGCGGCCGCGTAGTCGGCGTGCCCGGCCTCACCGAAGATGCCTGCGGTGGAGCCGACGAGCACCAGGTTCCCGCGAGCGGAACGCTCGACCTCGCGCAGGAACCCCCGTGCCGTCAGGAACGTCGCGCCGAGGTTCGCGGCCATCGTGGCGTCCCACCGCGCCTGCGGAAGGTTCCATACCGGCACGTCGTCCTCCGGCCAGACGCCCGCTACGGCGACGCAAACGTCGACGCTGCCGAGCGCCTCGCGGACCTCGCCGAAGAGGCGATCGACCTCGTCCTCCCGCGTCAGATCGGCCTGGACGAGGACGCCGTGGGGCATGTCGGCTGCGACGGCCTCGGCCCGCTCGCGTCCTCGGTGGTAATGGACCGCAACACGCGCGCCCTCGGACGCAAAGGAGCGTGCGGTCGCTCCGCCGATGCCGCCGGACGCGCCCGTTATGAGGACGCATTTGCCTCCAAGCCCCGTCTCCACCGGCTAGGCGAATACCCCCGCCGTCCGGTTTCACGCGCGCACGCGCGGGAAGAAAAGCGTCCTGCATGACGGCCATCGTCGTGATCCTCGTCCTCACCGGCATCGTGACCGGCATCCTCTTTGTCGCAGGTCTCGGCTTGTTCGCGCTCATTCTCATTCCGATCGGGATCGCCGTTGCCGTTTGGCTCGGGCTGACGTCGGCGCGGGGGAAGACGGCGACCGACGTCGCTCGGCGAGAATCCGACCAGGAGTTCCTCGGGCCCGGCGGCCCGGACGATCCGACCGCCTAGGCCGCCGGCCGCTGGTGGAAGTCGGCGGCCGGCATGCGTGGCCGCGCCGAGATGACACGGCTAGGAGAACGGCGTCTCGTCCAGCCGCCCGCGAAGCTCTTCGATCGACTCGAAGACGGCGACGGCCCCAGCATCGGCGAGTTCCTGCTTGGAGAAGCCGCCCGTCATGACGCAGACGGTCGTAAGTCCGGCCTTGCTGGCGGCCTCGACGTCCCACGGTGTGTCGCCGAGCATCACGGCGTCGCGCGTTCCGGCCTTTTGGATCGCGGCCTCGACAAGGTCGGGCTCGGGCTTCGACGCAGCGACATCGTCCTTCATCGTCCATGCGTCCGCAAGCTCGCGGACGTCCAGCAGATCGAGG
>JALZEM010000246.1 GCA_030862005.1 Actinomycetota bacterium
TCATGTGCGCATCCGCGACGTCGCTTGCCGAGACTCCGCCCTCGATGTTGTGGACATCCATGAATAGCGGCACAGGCTCCTCCTCGATCGGGACGGGGCGATCGTAAGACGAGTCTGCGCGGCCGTCAATCGAGAACACGCCGCCTCGCCCGCGCGAGCGACCCGTGACGATGCCGATGACCGATCGGCCGGCGGGGCGCCACCGAGGCGGGAACCGCCCCGAAAACTGGCTTCGACGCCCGTCGCTAGTAGAGCCCGAGGTGGCGCGCGCTCACCATGCGCTGGACTTCGTTGGTCCCCTCGCCGATCTCGAGGACCTTCTGGTCGCGGTAGAACCGCGAGATCGCGTACTCGTCCATGTAGCCGTACCCGCCGTGGATCTGGAGGGCGTCGTTGACGACTCGATTCGAGAGCTCTCCCGTGTAGAGCTTCGCCATCGCCGCTTCCTTCGCGAACGGCCGATCCCGGTCCTTGAGCCAGGCCGTCTTGTAGACGAGCTGCCGCCCGGCCTCGATCTCGGTCGCCATGTCCGCGAGCTTGAACTGGATGGCCTGGAACTCCGAGATCCGGCGGCCGAATTGTTCGCGCTCGCGTGCGTAGCGCGCCGCGAGCTCGTACGCCCCCTGCGCGAGTCCAACCCCCATGGCGGCGACCGAGATGCGGCCGCCGTCGAGGATCTCGAGGAACTGTCGGAACCCCGCGCCGCGCGCGCCCAGCAGGTTCTCGGACGGAACGGTGCAGTCGGCGAACGAGAGCTCGCGCGTGTCGGACGCGTTCCAGCCCATCTTCTTCATCGGCTCGGAGACGTCATAGCCCGGGGTCCCGTTTGGAACGACGAGGTTCGAGATCTCATCGTCGCCCGTCCGGGCCGTGATCGTGACACAGCCGGAGATGGCGGTGCCCGCGTTCGTGATGAAGATCTTCGAGCCGTTGATGATCCAGTGGCCGTCGCGTAGCACTGCGCTCGTTCGCGTCGCGCCGGCGTCCGAACCGGCGGCGGCCTCGGTCAGGCCGAATGCGCCGAGCTTTCGGCCGGAGGCCAGGTCGGGTAACCAACGCCGCTTCTGCTCCTCCGTTCCGAACAGAAAGATCGGCATCGTCCCGAGCGACGTGTGCGCCGCGACGGTGATCGCGACCGACGAGTCGACGCGGGTCAGCTCCTCGATCGCGATCGCGTACGAGAGCGTATCGCCGCCGGCTCCGCCGTACTCCTCGGCGATCGGTATCCCCATGAGCCCGAGCTCTGCGAGCTCCGCGACGAGCGCGTACGGGAACCGGTGCTCGCGGTCGAGCTCCTCGGCGACGGGCACGATCCGCTCCTCGGCGAACTCGCGCACGGTCCGGCGCAGCAGCTCGTGCTCTTCGGGCAGGTCGTAGTTCACGCGGTGAGGCGGCGCGCCAGCTCGGCGAGGAGCCGAACCCCGAAGCCCGTCGCGCCGGTGCAACGGTAATAGTCGTCACGGCTGCGGTCGAGAAACGCGGTCCCGGCGATGTCCAGGTGCGCCCACGGCCCCTCCCCGGCGAACTCGGCGAGAAAGTGCGCGGCGATGATCGGCGAGGCCCAACGGCGGCGGTCGGGGCAGTTGCGGACGTCGGCGAACGTCGATTGGACGTAGCGGTCGTACCCACGGTGCAGCGGCCACGGCCAGACGCGGTCGCCGCTCACCTCACCGGCCATGCGCACCGTCTCGACCCACGACGCGTCGTTTCCGAACAGGCCCGCATAGAGATCCCCCATCGCGACGACGATTCCGCCTGTCAGCGTCGCAAGATCGAGGAGGTGCGTCGCACCGACGCTGCGCGAGTACGAAAGCGCGTCGGCGAGGATGAGGCGTCCTTCCGCGTCGGTGTTCGTCACCTCGATTGTCTTGCCGTTCATCGCAGTGACGATGTCGCCCGGCCGGTAGGCATTGCCGCCCGGCATGTTCTCGGAGGCTGGAACGACGGCGACGATCCGAAGCGGGACCTCGAGCTCGGCGATCGCACCGATGCCCGCGAGGACCGCGGCTCCACCGCCCATGTCAGATTTCATCTCTTCGAGGTGGTCGGCCGGCTTCAGCGAGATCCCGCCGGAGTCGAAGGTGATCGCCTTCCCGACGAGCCCGAGCACGAAATCGGCGCGGGCGGGCTCGCGCGGCTCGTATGTGACGCGGATGAGGCGAGCCGGGTTGTGACTGCCCTGGCCGACGGCGGCGAGCGCGCCCATCCCCGCCTCGCGGATCTCGTCCGGACCGAGCGCCTCGAACGTGAGTGTCGGCGCTGCGGCCGCGACCTCACGCGCGAAGTCGGCCAGGTGCTCCGGTGTGAGCTCGTTCGGCGGCGCGTTGACGACGTCGCGACACCGGTTCGTCCACGCGGCGACGGTGGCGGCCCGCCGTGCTTCCTCGACGACGTCCCCCGCGCCAGCGCCGCACAGAACGAGCCGATCGACGGAACCGGTGTCGTCGCCGTTCGTCTTCCAGCGGCCTGCGTCATAGCGTCCGAGCGCGACGCCCTCCACGACCGCGCGCGCTTGCTCTTCGGACGCAAGCGGAAAGTTGTTTGCCTCGAGGAGCCAGGCGACCGTCCGGCTTCCCGTCTTCCCAGCGCGAGCGGCGACATGTGCCGCCGCCGTGCGCAGGCCGTCGCCGTCGACCGCGCTCGCCGTGCCGACGCCGACCGCGGCGACGCGGTGCGCGGCGAGCTCGTCCACCGTGTGCACGACCGTAACGTCGCCGATCGATCCGGTGAGCTCGCCTTCCGCGATGAGGCGCTCGAGCCGCCCGCTGACGATCCGGTCGAGGGAGCGCGCTCCCGATGAGAGCTCGACAGGATCCGCGACCGGAAACCCAAGGACGTCGGCTTCGATCTCCTCCGGCGACGTCTCGGCGACGGCTACGTCCATGGGGCGGCAGGTGATGGTACCCAAACGGCGAAATCCCTCGTTTGAGCGGGCTAAAGCCGATGCCCGCGACCGCCGATACGGAGGGTGCGCGACGAGCGCAGCTCTACCCTCTCCGCCCGCGCCCCCTCGCGGGCACCCTCTCCCAGTAGAAGCCCTCCGAGATCTCCTCGGAGGGTTTCTGCGTGAGCGTGAAGCGCTGAAGAGCCGTGGCGCCGCCGTCGGGCCGGAGCGAAACCGCCGCGAGATCGTGCGCCCCCGACGGGGCGCCCTTGCTCGCGACTAGTCCCGGCGCCGTCAGTCGGTCGAATCCGTCTCGCCCGGCGGCGTGCCGCCGCACTCTTCGATGAGCGAATCCACCGCGGCGACGATCGCCCGTGCGCTCCGATCTCCCACGTCGATGCTCTCGGCGACGCTCCTGCGAAGGCCGTAAAGCGCCTGGAGCCGGTCGTCGTGGTCAGACGCATCCGCCACATCAAGGGCGCTACCCGTCGCCCGCGTCCGTAAACGGATCCGTGTAGCTCGTCCGGGTCGGCACGACCCTGGGGGTCGCGTGGGCGCGGGTATCCTCGGCGCCCGTGCGCGGGGGTGTCGACAGAAAGGCGATGGCCGCGCTCTCGTCGGGACATCTCGCCGCCGACCTCGCGCAGGGAGCCCTTCCCGCGCTTCTTCCTTTCCTGGTCGTCAAGTTCGACCTCTCGTACACGATGGCTGCGGCGCTTGTGCTTGCGGCAACGATCAGCTCGTCAATCGTGCAGCCGGCGTTCGGCCACTGGTCGGACGCTCGCGGCGCGCTCTGGCTTCTCCCGGCCGGGGTCGTAGTCGCGGGTCTCGGCATGGCGCTCGCGACCGTCGCACCGACCTATCCGCTCCTGCTCGCGGCCGTTACGGTATCCGGTCTCGGCGTCGCCGCCTATCACCCGGAGGGATCGAAGTTCGCGAGCTACGTGAGCGGACGGCGCCGCGCGAGCGGCATGGCGCTCTTCTCGATCGGCGGGAACATCGGATTCGCGCTCGGGCCGCTGATCGCGTCGAGCGCCGTGATCGCGCTCGGGCTCAAGGGCGGCATGGTCGTCGCCGTCCCCGGTCTCGTGATCGCCGCCTTCCTGCTCGCTCTGCGGGACTACCTGGGCGGATTCGCACCGAGCGCGAGCGCGTTGGAGGCGCGTGCCGCGGCGGCGAGCGAGCCGCGGGGGATGGCGCTTCTCCTTGCCGTGATCGGGCTTCGGAGCCTCGCGCACATGGGGCTCTTCACGTTCGTCCCGCTCTGGGAGGTCGCTAAGGGAAACGGCGCCGCGTACGGCACGCGCCTGCTGGCGGCGTTTCTCTTCGCGGGCGCGCTCGGCACGCTCGCCGGTGGTCCGCTCGCGGATCGGTTCGGCCGCCGGCGCGTCCTCGTTCTGAGCTTCGTGGTC
>JALZEM010000030.1 GCA_030862005.1 Actinomycetota bacterium
CCAGAAGATCGCTTGCGTGCCGTTCCCGTGGTGGACGTCCCAATCGAGGATCACAACGCGCTCGAATCCGAGCTCGCGCTGTCCGTAGCGCGCCGCGACGGCGATGTTGTCGAAAAGACAGAAGCCCATCGCGCGGTCCGGGAGCGCGTGGTGCCCCGGCGGACGAGCGAGCGCAAAGCCATCGCTCTCGACCGCGCCGATCGCAGCCCCCGCTGCGAGCAGGGCAGCCTCGTAGCTCGATGGCGTGCAGATCGTGTCCGGATCCAGCAAGACCGTTCGTCCCGCCTCCGCGGTCGCTCGCACCGCCCTCACGTAGTCGCGCGAATGACAAGTCGCGATCTCGTCCTCGGTTGCGGGACGCGCGTCCGTGTAGTCCGGAAACGCCTCGTGGAGCGTCCGGATCCGCTCCTGCCGCTCGGGGTGGTCAGCGGTTGGATGCAGCCGCGCAAACGCGGAGTGGCTGACGAGCGGTCGCATCCCCGGCGCTTACCAGGCCGCCTGCGTCACGACCTGCTGCGCCATCGCCCCGTCGACGAGGACGCTCGTGCCGCTGACGTAGCTCGCCTCCTCGCGAACGAGGAACGAGACGACCGCGGCAACCTCCTCCGGCGTCCCCGCGCGGCCGAGCGGGATCTCCCTTTCGAGGTCGCCCGCCTCCTGATTTCGCTCCGTCGCGATCGCACCCGGTGCGACCGCGTTGACGCGGATCCCATCCTGAGCGAGCTCGAGCGCGAGGCCGCGGGTCAGCATTCCGAGCGCGGCTTTCGCCGCCGCATAGAGGGCGAAGCCGGGACGCGGCACATGCTCGTGGACGCTCGTGACGTTGACGATCACGCCTGCAGATCGGTTCCTCATCTCGCGTGCGGCTGCGACGGCCAGGAGGAACGCGCCCTTCACGTCGACGCCGAAGATCGCGTCGAAGTCGTCCGCCGTCAGCTCGAGAGCGGGCTTTGCGGTCGAGATGCCGGCGTTGTTGACGAGGACGTCGAGCCGGCCGAGCGCCGCGACGGTCTCGCCCACCAGGCGCTCGGGTACGGCAGGGTCGGCCACGTCCCCGGAAATCCAGTGCGCCCCGCCCGCGCCCGCGATCTCGTCGAACTGCTCGCGCGCGTCGTCGTCCTCGCGGTGCGTGTGGAACCCGAGCGCGAGCCCGTCACGCTGGAGGCGCTGCGCGATCGCCCACCCGATCCCGGTGTTCGCGCCGGTCACAAGCGCGACGCGCTGATCCGCCATGCGAACACGATACGTTCTCGCCGATGCCCGGCCCGGTTCAGCTCTTCGCCACCTGCCTCGGCGACCTGATCTTCCCGGACGCGGTCGCCGACGCGGACAAGCTCCTTCGCGACGCCGGATTCGACGTCGACTTTCCGCGCGCGCAGGTTTGCTGCGGCCAGCCCGCGTTCAACGCGGGACATCGCGCGGCTGCGCGCCGGGTCGCGCGCACGTTCGCGCGCGCGTTCACTCGCGACGTGCCCGTCGTCGTCCCCTCGGGATCGTGCGCGACGATGGCCGCTCACTATCTCCCAGAGCTGCTCGGTTGCGATCCGTTCCCCGTGTTCGAGCTCTCAGCCTTCCTCGACGACAACGCTGTGGCGGTGCCGGAAACGAACGAGGGGCGCACGGCGGCATACCACGACTCGTGCCACATGCTCCGGGAGCTCAAGATCTCGGAACCGCCGCGGCGCCTGCTCGAGCGCTCCGGTGCGCGACTCGTTCCCCTTCCTCGGCCGGATCTCTGCTGCGGCTTCGGCGGGACGTTCTCGGTCCGCCAACCCGAGATCTCGGTCGCGATGGCCGACGACAAGCTCGCGGGCGCGCGAGAGGCGGATGCCCTCGTAACCGCCGACCCAGGTTGTCTCATGCATCTCCGAGGACGAGCCGAGCGAACGGACGGCGCCCGCGTCGTGCACCTTGCGACCGCGCTCGCGCGCGGCGTCTAGCCGACCGCGACGAATCCGTCGACGCCTACCACCGGTGTCAGGACGCTCATGTCCGAGCCCGTAGAGACGGCGAGGATCGTGTCGAAGCCGCTTCCAACGGTGTCGACGACGGCGAGACCATCCGCGCGCCGACGAGGTCTAGGCCGCTGCGCGTTCGCGCAGGCGCTCTTCGAGCTTCCTCAGGCCCCAGGCCGCCGCGACCTCTGCGCCCGCGGCCCAGTTCGGCTCGGCGTCGGGTAGCTCCGGCATCGGCGCGTGGTACTGGAGCCGCGTGAGCCTCGCGTATTTCCGGAGCTCGTCCGCCTGGTTCTGGAAGACGCCCGACTCGATCGCGGCGTCGAGCGTCTCGTGCTCTCGGAGGATCATGGCGGCCCGGCTGTCCCCGATACCGCGCGCGCCCGGAATCCGGTCCGAGGAGTCGCCACGCAGAGCAACGAAATCCGGGACCTGCTCGGGCTCGACGCCGTAGCGCTCGCGCACCTCGGCGGGGCCGACCCGCTGGAGCTCGCTCACGCCCCGCTTCGGCATGAGGATCGTCGTCTTCTCGCTCGCGAGCTGGAAAAGGTCGCGGTCTCCCGTGAGCACGAGCGTCTCGCCGCCTCGCTCGCCTTCCACCATGACCGCCGCCGCGAGGAAATCATCCGCCTCGTACCCGGCCTGCTTCGCCCATGCGAATCCGAGCGCCTCGACGAGCTCGGGCAGCCGGTCGAGCTGCGACGTGAGCTCCGGCGGAAAGTCCCGCCCGCCCTGGTAGCCGGGGAGGAGCTCGTGGCGGTACGTGGGGTGGCCGATCGAGTCGAAGCCCACGAATACGGTCCGCGGCTGCTCGGCCTCCCAGACGGAGAGGAGCATGTTCGCGAAGCCGAGGAGCATGTTCGCTGGACGCCCGTCGCCGCCCTCGATCGAGCGCGGCAGCGCGTGGTAGGCGCGATGAGCGAGCGAGTCGCCGTCGACTGCGAGGAGCGGCCTCATGCGGCACTCAGTATCGCGGGAGCGACCCTAGTGGTCCACAGATGGTCGGTTCGGGTCGCCCGGCGACCTACCGCGCCCACCACGAAACGAGGCGAAAATCGGCTCGGTCTTCCCTGGCGCGAGGCGATCGGTCCTGCGAAAACCACGAGCGGCTGAGGCTCAGACGAGCGCCCGTACGGCCCGCAGCGCAGCGTCGACGTGCTCCGGACCATTGGCGATGCTTGGCCCGAGACGGACGTACTCGTCGGCGTACGGGGTCACGCTCGCCACGATCCGGTAGCGGGCGCGCAGCACATCGACGGCCTCGCCGGCAGGCGTCGCCTCGATCTCGAAGCACACGATCCCCGCGGAAAGCTCGTCTGCTGCCGGCGTGATCACCCGGACACCGGGGATCGCGGCGAGCCCGTCCTTCAGCGTGCGAGCGAATCCGTGCGTGCGCTCTTTGATCCGGCGGCGGCCGATACGGCGGTGGAGCTCGAACGCGTCGGCGAGCGCCCAGCGGTGCTCGAACGAGTGAAACCCGCCCGGCGTCATCCTCGGACCCGGGGGTAAATCGACCGGTTCGCGCTCTTCGAGCCAGGCGAAGTAGCTGTTCCCGTCGAAGGTCGGGATCGTCGCCGTCGCTTCCGACCACGCTTCGGGGCGCGCCCA
>JALZEM010000035.1 GCA_030862005.1 Actinomycetota bacterium
CGTCTACCCGGTCCCCGACGGCGATACCGGAACGAACATGACGCTGACCGTCGGCGCAGCCCGGGACGCACTGGATTCGGCCGATGCCGACACGGCCGCGGAGCTCACGCATGCGGTTACGCGCGCCTGTCTGATGGGCGCGCGCGGGAACTCGGGCGTCATCCTGTCGCAGATCGTCCGCGGCGCAGTCGAGGCGCTCGCGGACGCCGCCAGTCTCGACGCTGCGGCGCTCGCCCCGGCGCTTCGCCGCGCGAGCGACGCGGGCTACGCGTCAATACGCGCCCCCGAGGAGGGGACGATCTTGACCGTCGCGCGCGCGCTCGCGGAGCGCGCAGAAGAGCTCCCGCCGGACGTACCGCTCGCGGATGCGCTTTCGGAGATTCTCCACGCAGGGGAGGACGCGCTTGCGCGCACGCAGGAACAGCTGCCGATGCTTCGTGACGCGGGCGTCGTCGACGCGGGCGGCGCGGGGCTCCTCGAGATCGTCCGCGGGATCACTGCCCACCTCCGGGGTGAGCCGCTCCCCGAGGCAGTCGAGACCGAACGACTCCCGCTCGAGGCGATCCATCGCGAGCTCTCACGCTTTCGCTACTGCACGAGCTTCTTCGTGGAGGGCGAAGACGCCGATCCCGAGCGACTCGAGCAAGAGCTCGGACAGCTCGGCGATTCCGTCCTCGTCGTGGGCTCGCGCGGAACGGTGAAAGCGCACTGCCACACGGATGAGCCCGGCCGCGCGCTCTCGCTCGCGACTGCGGTCGGCGTCATCGAGGAGGTCGACATCAAGAACATGCACGCGCAGACAGCCGAGCGGACCGAGCGGCTTCTGGCCGCCACAGCCGACCGCGTGTGCGACGCCGTTGCCGTCTGCGCCGGCGCGGGGAACGCGCGCCTCTTCCAGAGCCTCGGTGCCGCACAGATCGTCGAGGGCGGCCAGTCGATGAACCCGCCGACGTCCGACATCCTCGCCGCGATCGAGTCCGTCCCCGCCGACGAGGTCGTCGTTCTCCCGAACAACACGAACGTCGTCGCTTCGGCCGAGCAGGCCGTGACGGCGACCGAGAAGCGGGCGCGGCTCGTGCGGACGCGCTCGATCCAAGCCGGGTTGAGCGCGATGGTCGCCTTCGATGGAGCGCAGAGCGCGGAGGAAAATGCTGCCGAGATGGAAGGCGCGGCTGCCCTCGTCCGCGTCGGTGCCGTCACGCGCGCCTCCCGCTCGACGGTGCTCGGCGCGCTCGAGATCGAGGAAGGCCAATTCCTCGGCCTCGTCGACGGAGATCCGGTCACCACCGGGCCCGTCGTGGACGTCGTTGCTCGTGAGGTCGTGGAGCGTCTCCTCGTGGAGAGCTCGGACGTTCTCACGATTCTCCTCGGCGAGGGCGCGCCCGACGCGGAGCGGCTGCTGAGCGAGATCGAGACGGCACATCCGGAGCTCGAGATCGACGTCCACGACGGCGGCCAGCCGCACTATCCGTTGCTCTTCTCCGTCGAGTAGCCGAACGCGTGTTCCCGCAGAACTTTTCCACAGCGGCGATTTAGCCGATACTCCAGCCTGTGGATAACGGGCGGCCGATCGACGTGCTCCTCGTCGAGGACAACGACGTGTTCCGCGAGGCGCTCGAGCTCATGCTCGCGGTCATGCCGGACATCCGCGTCGTCGGGTCGGTCGCGGACGGCCGTACCGCGGTGGACGTGTGCGCGCAACTGCGCCCTGACGTCGTGCTCATGGACTACCGCCTGCCGGGGCTCGACGGAGTCGAGGCGACCGCGGTGATCGGCACTGCGCCGGGGGACGCGGCGGTCGTCGTCCTCACCGCCGCGGCGGAGAACGGCGAGCTCGAGGCTCTCTACGAGGCCGGCGCCGTCGCCTGCCTCACGAAGGACAGTGACCTGAACGAGATCGTCGCGACGATTCGAGACGCCGCCGGGCGGGGTGCGCCTCTCCGCTGAGAATACGGCGGTCGTCCTCGACTCGACCGCCGACCTTCCAGACCCGCAAGGGCGCCATGCGAACTGGAGGATGGTGCCGCTCTACGTCCAGTTCGGGACGGAGACGTTTCGTGACTACGTCGACCTGGGCTCGGATGAGTTTTACCGCCGCCTGCGGAGCTCGGCCGAGTCCCCGCGGACGTCGCAGCCCACGCCCGCGGACTTCGCGGCTACCTTCGAGGGCCTCGCTCCCGACTTTGAACGGATCCTCTGCGTCCTCATCCCCGCAAAGCTCTCCGGCACCGTCGAGAGCGCGCGGCGCGGGGCGGAGGCGCTTGCGGACAAGGTGACGGTGATCGACTCTGGGAGCGCGTCGGGCGGGATCGTCATCCTCGCGGATGCGCTCCAGCGGCGGCTCGAGGCCGGGACGACGGACGACGAGCTTCGTGAGCTCGTCGATCGGTTCAGGCGAGATTCGGGCCTCCTCTTCACGGTCGACACGCTCGAATACCTCGTTCGCGGCGGCCGCGTCGGTAAAGCCGCGGGCCTCGCGGGGCAGCTCCTCAGCGTGAAGCCGATCCTCGCCATCGAGGACGGTGAGGTCGTCCCGCTGAAGCGCGTTCGCGGCCGCGCGAAGGCCCTCGCGGAGTTCGAGCGGCTCTTCGTCGATGCCTCGGCGAACGATCCGAGCCTGCACGTCGGCATCGCGCACGCGGAGGCGGAGGCCGAAGCCGAAGAGCTCGCCCGGCGTGTGAAGGCGGCGCGTC
>JALZEM010000284.1 GCA_030862005.1 Actinomycetota bacterium
GGTCTTGACCGGGGCGGCGGCGGGCGCAGCTGCGCTGAACGTATTACTGGCCATCCGAGCCGCGACGGCGGACGAGTACGGCGGATTCTCCCGAGCCGAGGCTGTGGCCGCGGAGCTCGCTGATGCCCTATGGCAGGGGGGCTTGCTGGCCGCGGCAGCGGCAGCGTTATTTGTGCTCGCGCGACCAGCGACCTGAACGACAGCTAGCGACTGGCGAGTGTGCACGGTCGCCGCGGCGCAGAGTCGCGCGAGCCGCTGAGACGCGTCTCCCAGCGGCCCGGCGAACTCCCGCCACGGCCTGACCAGCGCTCCCGCTTTACGACGTGGCTGTTGCGAAAACCTCCGGGGTTCGTCCGGGTCGGTCGGGACGATCTCGTCCATGGCCCAGAACTTCATCGGATGTGATCGCGATCAAGAGCTGCTGCTGCCGCCGAGCCTGCGCGAATGGCTGCCAGAGGGGCACCTGGCGTGGTTCGTGTTGGCGGCTGTCGAGCAGATGGACCTGTCCGCCTTCTATGGCGCCTACCGCCTCGACGGCCACGGCCGACCGGCGCACGAGCCGGCGATGATGGTCGCGCTGCTCCTCTACGGCTACGCGAAGGGGCAGCGCTCCTCGCGCGTGATCGAGCGCGCCTGCGTTGAGGACATCGCCTACCGCGTGATCGCGGCGAACGAGGTGCCCGATCACACGACGATCGCGCGCTTTCGCCAGCGCCACGAGGCCGCCCTCGCTGGGCTCTTCTCAGACGTGCTCGGGCTCTGCGCCGAGGCGGGCTTGGCGAAGGTCGGGCTGATCGCGATCGACGGGACGAAGGTCCAGGCGAACGCCTCGCGTCACTCCAATCGTGACTACGAGCAGATCGCGCGCGAGATCCTCGCCGAGGCGGACGCGGTCGATCGCGAGGAGGACGAGCGCTACGGCGAGGCTCGCGGCGATGAGCTGCCGCCGCATCTGTCGACCGAGCAGGGCCGGCGCGGCTGGCTTCGCGACGCAAAGCGCCGGCTCGATGAAAAGCGCGCCGAGGAGGCCCGCCCGATCCCGCGCTCGCGCCCAGCGCGGCTTCGGGAAGCGAAGCATCGAATGGAGGAGGAGCTCGACGTTGAGTGTCGCGCGAACGCGGCCTATGAGGACTACCGCGCGCATGGCGTGCGCAGCGACGGGCGACGCTTCGGTCGTCCACCAAAGCCCTACCAGCCGCCCGCGACGCCGGCCGGCAAGATCAACGTGACCGACCTCGACTCGCGCAACGTCAAGACCCCGCGCGGCTACGTGCAGGGCTATAACGCGCAGGCCGTCACGAACGAGCACCAGATCGTGATCGCCGCCGAGCTCAGCGCTGACTCACCTGACTTCGGACACCTCGAGCCGATGGTCAGCGCCGCCCAATCGGAGCTCGAGCGAGTGGGCGTCAGCGACACGCCGGGCGTCGTGGTCGCGGACGCCGGCTACTGGCATCAGGCGCAGATGGAGACCGTCATCAATGGCGGCACCCAGGTACTGATCCCGCCCGACGCCATCAAACGCAAGGGCGCCCGCCCCGGCTGGGAAGGTGGCCTCTACGCGTTTATGCGCCGCGTGCTCGAGACCGACCACGGCGGCGGGCTCTACCGAAGACGCCAGGCGATGATCGAGCCGGTCTTCGCAGACACGAAGTTCAACCGGCGGATCGACCGGTTCCAACGACGCGGAAGATCGGCGTGTCGCTCGGAGTGGCGGCTGATCACGGCTACCCACAACCTGCTGAAGCTCTTCCGCCATCAACTGGCGCCAGCGGCGGGCTGAGATAAGCCCCGCCGGCCGATCCTCTCCGAACCCTCAACTCCCGAACGCTCGACGCAGCCGCCGCCGAACGCGCTCCTCGGGATTTTCGCGACAGCCACCGACGAGAAGCAGAAGCGCGTCGCCCGTCAGCGCTGGCTACTCCGTTCGGCGCATTGCGACTGTCTCGGCTCCGGCTCCTGCTTCGATGAAAGCAGAAGCCGAGCGGTTCATATCTTCCCCGTTCGCGAGATCCTGGAGCGGACGGCAAGATCCCGGCCGAGCTGCCCGCGTCTCCTCGAGCACTATGAACTGGCGACGTTCGAGCCGATCAGGGTCAGTCGAAACTCGAGCCAGCGAGATGGAGACCCCAAGCGCCGGGGCCTCGTCC
>JALZEM010000036.1 GCA_030862005.1 Actinomycetota bacterium
GGAGCTTCTGCCGCGACTTCGGCAAGACCAGGCTGATCGCTATCGACTGCAGGGCGGGTCGCCTCCTCGCCGAGGACAACCGCGAGATGGTCGACGAGGACGAGTGGAACTGGATCGTCGGCGAGGCGCGCGGCGATTTCGACCATCTCCTCCTTGGGATGTCCGACCCGTATCTCCTCGCGCCGGGGATGCACGATTTCCAGGCGTGGAACGAAGCCCTGTGCCGTGGCGCCTGGGGGGACGCGGCCGCACGCCTGGCCGAGCGGATCCGGGAGAGAGTCGACCTCGACCACTGGGGCTCGTTCCACGAGTCGTTCGACCGGCTCACCGGTCTCGTCACGGACGTGGCCACGGGAAAGCGCGGCGAAGCGCCCGCTTCGATCGTGGCGCTCTCCGGCGACGTCCACAACGCGTACCTCGCACAGGTGGCGTTCAGGCGCGGGTCGGGCGCGAGGAGCCGGGTCTACCAGGCCGTCTGTTCTCCGATCCGGAACCCGCTCAGGGCGAAGGAGCGCGCGGCGCAGCGCTTCGGGGGCTCGAAGGCAGGTGAGGTGATCGGGCGCGTGCTCGCGACCGCGGTCGGTCTTCCGCGGCCGAGCATCCGCTGGCGCTACGTGCGCGGCGCGTCGTTCGACAACCAGGTGGGGACGCTCGAGCTCGAGGGGCGAAAGGCGCACTTGCGCGTCGAGCGCGCCGTGCCGGGTCACGACGGGCCGCGCCTCGAGCCGGTCTTCGAGTACCAGCTGGCGTAAGCGCGTTGCAGGGCGGGCGGGTCAGACGGCGCGTAGACGGCGTGGACCCCGTCTTCGTTCCGCCGCGGTAGCCGCGGTCGTACGCTACGTGCGTGACGGCGCCCGACCTCGCGGCTGCCCTGCGCAAGCTCGTATCGGATTCGAGCCGCGTGTCCGAGGAGCCGGACGTCCTCGCCGAGCACGCGAGCGACATCAGCCACCATCCCGACCGGAATCCCGACGTCGTCGTCTTCGCCGCCGGCGCGGACGAGGTGGCGCGAATCCTCGCGTTTGCGAGTGGGCGGCGCGTTCCGGTCGTCCCGTTCGGAAAGGGGACGAGCGTCGAGGGCCACGTCATTCCCACAGCCGGCGGGATCACGCTCGATCTTTCGCGGATGGACGCCGTCGTGGAGGTGCGCCCCGAGGATCTCGTGGCGCGGGTGGAGCCTGGTGTGACGCGCCTAGCCCTGAACGAGCGGCTCGAGCCCGACGGGCTGTTCTTCCCGCCCGATCCAGGCGCCGACGCATCGATCGGCGGGATGGTCGGCACGAACGCGAGCGGCAGCAATGCGGTCCGCTACGGCGCGACGAGAAACAACGTGCTCGGCCTCGAGGTCGTCCTTGCCGACGGCAGCGTGATCCGGACAGGCGGTCTCGCGGCGAAATCGTCCGCCGGGTATGACCTCACTCGGCTCTTCGTCGGATCGGAAGGAACGCTCGGCGTCGTGACCGAGGTGACACTCAAGCTCCACCGTTTGCCGGCGTTCGTGATGGCGGCGCGCGCGGTCTTCGTAGACGTCGACGCGGCCGTGCGCACCGCGCTTGCGCTCGTCCGTTCGGGAACGACGCATTCGCGCATCGAGCTCGTCGACGAGCACACCGTCCGGGCGGTCAACACGTACGAGGGAACCGTGTACTCGGAGGCGCCGACCCTCTTCCTCGAGTTCGGCGGCACCGAGATCGCCGTGCGCGACGACGTCGCAAATGCCGAGGCGCTCGCGCGCGAGGAAGGTTCACTCTCATTCGAGGCGGACGAGGACGAGGCGGCGCGCCGCCGTCTTTGGCAGGCAAGGCATCACGCGGCGTGGGCCGTCGCAGCGACAGAGCCCGACAAGAAGCTGGTCTCGACCGACGTCGCCGTCCCTGTGTCGCTCGTACCGGACGCGGTCCGCCACGCGCGCGAGACGGCGGCGCGCGAGGGAGTTTCAGCGATCGTCCTCGGCCACGTCGGGGACGGGAACTACCACGCCCTCTTCATGGTCGACCCGGAGGACGCACAAGAGGTCGAGCGCGCGGAGCGGATCACCGCGGCGATCGTCCGCTACGCCCTCGAGCACGGCGGAACCTGCACGGGCGAGCACGGGATCGGCATGGGCAAGATCACATACCTGCGCGAGCAGTACGGCCCCGGCGTCGACGTGATGCGCGCGGTCAAGGCGACGCTCGACCCCAACGGGATCCTCAATCCGGGGAAGGTGTTCACGTAGCGCGGGTTCGGTCCGCTTCGTCGTCGGATGCGGCTACGGCCGGCGCGTGGCGGCGGTCGTCGTAGCGCCGGAACGCGGGCAGCGCGAGCGCGGCGAGCGCGACGCCGATCACGCAGAGAACTCCACCCGAGACGACGGACGTGCGGAGACCCGCGAGCGACGCGACGACGCCCGCCTCGAGGTTCCCCAGAAGCGGCCCCGTCGAATAGCTCACCTGCTCGATCCCGGCCAGGCGGCCGCGGAGCTCGTCGGGGATCGTCATGTCCCAGATCGTGCCGCGGAAGATGCCGCTGACCATATCGGCCGCGCCCGCAAACGCGAGTGCAGCGGCCGCAAGACCGAGGTTCGGCGCGAAACCGAAGCCGGTGATGCCGACACCCCACGCGCCCGCCGCGACGATCACCGCCATGCCATGGCGATGCACGCGGCTCGTCCACCCGCTCGTCAGCGTCGCGAGCAGCGCGCCGACGGAAGGCGCCGCGTAAAGGACGCCGAGCGCTCCGGCTCCGCCGAGCTCTTCGGCAAGGGCGGGGAACAGCGCCATCGGCATTCCGAAGAACATGGCGACGATGTCGACTCCGTACGTGCCGACGAGCTCCGGGCGACTCTTGGCGTAGCGGATTCCCTCCACGATCCGGCGAAGGCTTGGCGGCTCCGCGCCGGGCGGCGGCGGAAGGGCGCGGATTCGCGCGAGCGCGGCAAGTGAGACCGCGAAGGTCAAGACGTCGAAGGCATACGTGGCGGGCAGGCCTGCGGTCGCGATCAGGACTCCTGCGAACGCCGGACCGCCGATCGACCCGGCGTTCGTGCGGAGCGATCCGACTGCATTCGCGGCGGTAA
Source organism: Actinomycetota bacterium (assembly GCA_030862005.1). Taxonomy (GTDB): domain Bacteria; phylum Actinomycetota; class Thermoleophilia; order Gaiellales; family Gaiellaceae; genus JACCYG01. The sequence goes on from JALZEM010000036.1 coordinate 3,059, forward strand.
GCTCGTGCCGCTCGACGAGGCGCGGCGTCATGGCGTCGAGCGGCGGCCGCTGGAGCCCGTCGAGACCCGCCATCGCGATCCCGATCACGAACAGCGCCCAGAGCTGCGGGCTCGGAAGGAGGGAGTTCACGAACAGCGCGCCTGCGCAGACGGCGAGCAGGAGCTCCGAGACCTGGACGAGCCGCCGCCGGTCGAACGCGTCTGCGAGCGCGCCTCCGTACAGCGCTGTCAGGAGGAGCGGAGGCAGCTCCGCGAAGCTCAAGAGGCCGACGACGAGCGACGATCCGGTCAGCTGGTACGCCTGGTACGGCACCGCGACGTACGTGACCATCGAGCCGAAGAACGAGAGGCCGAGACCGGCGGTCAGGAGCCGGAAGTCGCGATGCCTTCGGAGCGGCCCGATGTCGATCGTCGCGAGCTTCAGCAGCGCGCGTGCGCCGCCCGGCTCTGACACAGGTGGAGCCGGCGCGAGCCGCTCCGTCTCGCGAATCTCGTCGTTCACCGCGGCAGTATCGCCCGCTCTGAAACGTGATCAGCCGGAGGCGCGGCGCCCGCAGTCGCGCGCGGAAGCCGGCGGACGCTGACGCCGTCGTCTTCGGGCTGTACCGCCGTCCAGCGCGAACGTATCTAGCACGGAAGCGGCTGGACCAGCGACGTGACCGGCGCGAACAGGTCGCCGGAGCGCTCGACGCGTGCGAGAACCTCGCTCGGCGCGAAGGTGACCGAGGAGGGCTCACCTCGTGCGGCTGCGGCCTCGACCTCGTTCCACGAAACCGGTGCCGACACGAGGGGCCACGCAGTCCCTCGGAGCGAGTACGGCGCAATCATCGATCTCGTCGCCACATTCTGGCCCCAGTCGACCAAGACCTTCCCGGCTCGAAGCTTCCTTGCCGGCTTCGCCACGATCCGGTCGGGGTCGCTCTCGGCGAGCTCCTCTGCGACGCGGCGCGCGAACGCCTTCGTCTGGTCATACGTGACGCGTGCGTTCACCGGCACGTAGACGTGGACGCCGAGTGAGCCCGACGTTTTCACGAACGACTCGAGCCCTGCGCCGGTCAGCCACTCGCGAACGAGGAGCGCGACGCGACAGCAGTCGAGGATCGACGCCGGCCCGCCCGGATCGAGATCGAAGACCACGACCGTCGGCTCGTCGACCTCCGCTGCGCGGCCGAGCAACGGGTGCAGCTCGACGGCGCCCATGTTCGCGGCCCATAAGAGCCCCGCCGAATCCTCGAGGACGCAGTAGTCCTGCGTTCCCACCCGCCGCGTCGCGATCCACTCAGGGTTGCCCCGGCAGTTCGTCTGGTACCAGCCGTATCGGTCGACGCCGTCGGGAAAGCGACCGAGCGTGACGGGACGGCCCGCGACGTGAGGCAGCAATGCCGGCGCGATCCGCCGGTAGTACTCGAGCATGTCGCCCTTCGTGAACCCCGCCTCCGGCCACAGGACCTTCTCGAGACTCGACAGCTCGAGCGTCCGCCCGGCGACCTCGATATGCGTCATTCGAGACCGAGGAGCTCCGGGAGCTCTGCCTTCTCCCCGTCGAGCTGGTCGAGCATGCACGAGTCCGGCGGGCGGTCCGGCCGCCAGCGGCGGAACCGCGCCGGATGGCGGAACCGATGGTCGTCGAGCTGGTCATAGGCGACCTCGGCCACGAGCTCGGGCCGAAGCGGGACCCAATCCATCTCCATCTCCGCGGGATCCCACCGGCCGGCCGCCCCGAGCAGACGTCCGAGCGGGCTGCGGCTCAGGCCGAACCCGTGTTCCCACGGATGCCCCTCGATCGAGGTTGCAAACGGCCTGATCTCTTCGAGGGCTGCCCGCCGGCGCGACTCGGTGAACGACGTGACCACGCCGACGTGACGAAGCTCACCCGCGTCGTCGTACAAGCCGAGCACGAGCGAGCCGAGCTCGGGCCGGTCCGCCTTCCACCGGAAGCCTGCGACGACGCACTCCGCAGTCCGCTCGGTCTTCACCTTCACCATCACGCGCTTCCCGGGCTCATAGCGAAGGTCGCGGTGTTTGCACACGATCCCGTCGACGCCTCCGCCGTTGAACCGCTCGAGCCACTCTGCCGCGACGTCGGCATCGTCGGTGATCGGCGTCAGGTGGAGCGGCGCCCGGACCGGCTCGAGGACGTCCTCGAGGCGCGTCCGTCGTTCCGTGAACGGAGAATCCCGAAGGTCCACGCCTGCCGCGCCGAGGAGGTCGAACCCGACGAACGACGCGGGCGTTTCCCGGCGCAGCCGCTCCACGCGCGAGGGGACCGGGTGAAGTCGCGCCATGAGCGCAGGGAAGTCGAGCCGGCCGCCCCGCGCGACGACGATCTCTCCGTCGAGTACGAAGGCGTCGCCTGGAAGCGCGAGGAACGCCTCGGCGAGCTCGGGGAAGTACCGCGCGAGCGGCCGTCGGTGGCGGCTTCGGATGTCGACATCGATTCCGTCGCGGAAGACGAGCGCGCGGAACCCGTCCCACTTCGGCTCGTAGAGGAACCCGTCCCGAGGAAGCTCGCGCGTGAGCCGGGCGAGCATGGGCACGACCGGCGGCGAGACGGGAAGCGCCACCTCAGCGGGCGCGACGCGGTGAGGCGACCGCCGCGACGCTCGTGGCGAGCCGACGCAGCCGTCCGAGACTTCCGTCCCTGACTGCCTCGATCGCCTTCGGCGCGAGCGAGAAGCGGAGAAACGCGGGCGTCGCGCCTCGATAGGAACACGACAGGCGCTCCCCGTCGAGGACGACGACCTCACGCAGCGCATCGGGGTGGAGCGACTGGCGCTCGGCGCCGACGACCTGCGCCTCAGGGGGCACCTCGCTCATGAGCAGCGCGTTCAGCGCGTCCTGGTCGGCCGTCCAGAACGGGCCTGCGGGGTCCCGTCCGATCTGACCGACCCGCAACCGCTCGCACGCCTTCCGCCAGCGCGCGGGGAGATCGCGCCAGTGGTCGAGCGAGAGAGCGAGCGCGCCGCTGTTCAGGTAGCGCGGAGGACGGATCGGTCCGTCAGCCCCGAGCGCGCTCTCCCACTCGGCGAAGCGCCGGTGGCGGGAGACGCGGTGATCCGGAAAGAGCGCGATCTTGCCGGTTCGCGCCGTCTCCACCATGCATCGATCCGGCGTATCACCGACCGCCCCGGCGAAGAAGCGAGCGTCGGAGACGGTGAAGAAGAAGTGGGCCGCGCTCGCGTTCGCCATCGCCGCGCTCCGTTTTACCAACAGCAGGAAAACGAAAGGCCGCGGCTAGGCCCGCGACGTCCCGCCGCTTAGACTCACGCAGAAGCTCTCGATGGCGCGAAGGCATCGCATCGGCCTCCTCCTGGCGACCGAAGAGGACTGGCCCGCCTCCTTCGAGAGCGTCGTTCGCCGTCTGGGCCCGATCCGCTTCGGCGGCGAGACGCACGAGTTCCCGACCGACCGGATCCGGAACGAGCCGTTCGACCTCCGGTACGTCCCGGACTACGCGCTCGTGATCGACCGCCTCTCCTGGTGGTACGACTTCCCGCGCGAGTGGCTGAAGAAGATCGCCCTGATGGACAACGTCTACCTCCTGAACAACCCGTTCACGTTCCAGGCGATGGAGAAGCACGCCGCCTACTGCGCGATGATCCGCCTCGGCCTCCACGTCCCCGAGACATGGCTGATTCCTCATCGCGTACCGCCGGACAACCCTCGCTACGTCCCGATGGCCGAGCGGTACAACCCGCCGATCGACCTCGACCAGATCGGCGAGCACGTTGGGTTTCCCCTCTTCATGAAGCCGTTCGACGGCGGCATGTGGATCGGCGTCACGCGGGTCAAAACCCCGGAGGAGCTCCGCTTCGCGTACGAGCACTCCGGCGAGCGGCTCATGCACGTGCAGGCTGCGATCGACGGCTACGACGTGTTCGCACGGAGCCTCTCGATCGGGCCGCAGACCAAGGTCATGCGCTTCGACCCCGACGCCGACGGTCACTACCGCTACCAGCTCGATCGCGATTTCCTACCCGCGGAAGTCGAGCGCGAGGTGGCCACGATCAGCCGGTTGGTGAACGCGTTCTTCCGCTGGGAGGCCAACTCGTGCGAGGTCTTGGTCAAGGACACTCGGGCGCATCCGATTGACTACGCGAACGCCTCGCCCGACCTTGCACTCGTCAGCCTGCACTACTACTTCCCATGGGCGATTCGAGCGCTCGTCGCGTGGTGCATCTTCTGCTGCGTCACCGGCCGCCGGATGCGGATCAACCAGAACACCCGCGACTACTTCGAGATCGGCGACGACGTAGGCCTTTCGTACGAGGAGAAGCTCGAGCGCTACGCCGCGCTCGCCGACGCGTATTTCCAGACGCGGGCGTTCCAGGAGTTCTGCGCCGATGCGCTTCCCCACCTTGACGAAGTTGTGCTCGACTACGTCGCCGGCCGCGAGTTCGACGACCTCATCGTGAAGACGATCACGACGGACGTCTTCGAGCCCGAGAAGCACGAGGCGTTGATCGAGCGGTCGCGGACCAACGTGAGCGCGTGGGTCGCCGATCAGCGGGAGGCGAGCTCAAGCGTCGGAGGATCGCGATGAAGGACGGCCGCACCTCCGGCGGCCGCTTGTTCGAAGTGGCCGCCCCCGGCGCGTGCGCCGTGCTCCTCTTCGTCGGCTGCACGCGGGAGAACGAGAGGGGCCGCCTCACGGCGGCGCAGCAGCCCGAACCGGCCGCGGAAGTACGCGGCACCACTTCAGAACCGAGCGTCGCGATGCTCGAACTTGGGAAGAGCGACCGGAGGACGCTTCTCGAGCTCGACGGCGTCGGCCACTTCGTGGCGAGCTGCGACTGGAATGGACGCGCACGGATCACGTTCGTCGCGGCGGGGCTGCTGCAGACATCCGCCATCACGGTCAGCTCGCCCGCGCTCGGGACGATCCGGCGAACCGTCCACCCGAGCCAAACGATGAGTCCGCCGCAACGAGGCAGCCGTGCGGACTTCCAGATTTGGCAGATCGCTCCCTTCTCGAAAGGGAACCACACTGTTACGACCGTTTGGATCTCGCGCGGGCGGTCCGCCGGAGGGCCGTATTACTCGTGCGGCTTTTCTGCGCAGGGCTTCGCGGCGACGCCTTCCGGCTAAGCCTCGGCAAGCGCTCGTACCGCGGTCTCGAGGTCGGCGCAGACGACGTCGGCGACGTAGACCGTCCACGGATGCGGCGGTGCGCCGCCCGTGTACGCGACCACGCGCTTTCCGAGCGTACGCGCGTGCCACGCTTCCATCGCCGTCCCCTCGTCGGCGGAAGCGAAGGCCGCGAGCACTGCGTCACACGATTCGATGTCCGCGAGGTCACCTTCGACGATCTCCGCCTCGCGGCCGTGCGTCCGGCCGCGAAAATTACGGCGCATCGGGTCGACGGGCTCCCACCCGATCTCGCGGACGAGACCTGACGCACGTCGCCGGTACTCGTCTGCGTACGGCGGACCGGCCAGGTAGACCCGCTTCACGTCGCCTACAGTACGGCCATGGAATCAGCTACGCGAACGACGGAGTTCGTCGCGCTCGGCCACGCAGGGTCGGAGCACTACGCCGGCCTCGAGACGTTCTCCAATCCCGGCGTCTCACACGTGGAGATGACGAGTGACGAGGTGACGGCCGTTTGCCCCATCACCGGCCAGCCGGACCTCTACGTCGCGACGATCGAGTACTGGCCGAAGGACCTCTGCATCGAGTCGAAATCGCTCAAGCTCTACTTGAGCAGCTTCAGGAACGAAGGCGCGTTCTGTGAAGCGCTCGCGGTGAGGATCAGGGACGACGTCGCGGCCGCCGTCGAGCTCTCGACCGACAAAGTGCGCATTACGCTCGAGCAGAAGGCGCGCGGGGGCATCACGATCACGGCGACGTCGTAGATCGCGCTCTTGCGCGCGCCGAAGCTCGTCCTCATTCTCAGCGAGAACTGGACGCTGACGCCGCCCCACGACCTGCGCGCACTCGTGCGCTTTGCGGTCGAGGCCGAGGAGGCGGGCTTCGACGGCGTGATGATCAGCGAGCACATCGTGCTCGGCCGCGGCGCGGACGCCGAAGGGCTGCCCGAGAACCCGCGCGACTACGCGCTGCCGGGGAACCAGGATCCGGCGACACCGTGGCCGAACTCGATCGTCCTCTTAAGCGCGGTGGCTGCCGCGACGACGCGCCTGCGCCTCATCGCGGGCGCGATCATCGCGCCGCTCCGCCACCCGATCGTCCTCGCCAAGGAGCTCGCGACGCTCGACCTTCTCTCGGAGGGACGCCTCGTCGCGCAGCCGACCGTCAGCTGGCATCGGCCGGAGTACGAGGCGCTCGGCGTCCCGTGGAAGGCGCGCGGCGACCTCCTGGACGACCACCTCGCCGCGTGGGACGTCCTCTGGCGGAAGACACCCGCGTCGTTCGAGGGCCGCCACTACCGCTTCGACGATGTCTACTTCGAGCCGAAGCCGTACCGGCCGACCGGGCCGACCCTGTGGTT
>JALZEM010000293.1 GCA_030862005.1 Actinomycetota bacterium
TCCCCACCCAGGGCGGGGCTGTGGCCGGACTTCGGTTTTGGCCGATCGGGCGAAGCGGGAGTCGACGGTGAGCGCCGTTTCGAGCGTGGCCGGCGTTGCCGTCTCGCCCGACCACTACATCGGCGGGGAGCGTGTCGGGTCGGCCGAGACGTTCGAGAACATCTCGCCGATCGACGAGAGCCACCTCGCGGACGTCGCGCGTGGAGGGCGAGATGAGGTCGACGCGGCCGTTCGCGCCGCGCAGGACGCGTTTCCCGGGTGGGCCGATCTCGGCCCGGAGGGCCGTGCCGAGTACCTCTTCCGGATCGCCGAGCTGATCGAGGACCGCACGGAAACGCTGGCGCAGGTCGAGACCCTCGACAACGGATCGCTTCTGGAGGCGTCGCGGCTGCGACTCATGCGACGCGCGGCAACGAACTTTCGCTTCTTCGCCGACCTCGCGATCCGCCGCGACCGCCGTTCGTGGGAATCCGACGGAACGAGCTACGAGGTACGGCACGACCCATCCGGCGTCGCCGCGCTGATCACGCCGTGGAACGCGCCGTTCATGCTCGAGACCTGGAAGTGCGGCCCTGCGCTCGCCGCGGGATGCACGGCCGTCCTAAAGCCGGCCGAATGGGCGCCGCTCACTGCGTCGCTCCTCGGCGAGATCGCTGAGGAGGCCGGTCTTCCGGCGGGAGTTCTCAACATCGTCCAGGGCATCGGCGAGGAGGCGGGCGCCGCGCTGGTCGCGCATCCCGGGATAGCGCGGATCTCGTTCACGGGATCGGTCGAGACCGCGCAGCTGATCGCGGGGGCGGCCGCGCACAATCTGACGCCGGTTTCCTTCGAGCTCGGTGGGAAGTCGCCGTTCCTCGTCTTCGCCGATGCCGACCTCGATCGCGCGGTCGAGACGGCCACCTACCAGTACGACAATGCAGGTCAGGTCTGCCTGGCCGGCACGCGGATGCTCGTCGACGAATCCGTCGCGGACGACTTCGTCGACCGGTTCCTCGCAGGCGTCGGCGAGCGAAAGCTCGGCGATCCGCGCGATCCCGCGACCGACATCGGGCCGCTGATCACGCGTGAGCACCTCGCGCGCGTGGAAGGCTTCGTCCGCCGCGCGGTCGACGACGGCGCACGTCTCGTCATCGGCGGCCGCATCGCGCCGGAGCTCGGCGGTCTCTACTACGAGCCGACGCTCTTCACCGACGTGCGTCAGGGGATGGAGATCGTCCAGAAGGAGGTTTTCGGACCCGTCCTCACGCTGCAGACGTTCCGCGACGAGGACGAAGCGGTCGAGCTCGCGAACGGAACGGACTACGGTCTCGCTGCGACCGTGTTCACGCGGGACGACGAGCGTGCGGAGCGCCTCGGAGAGGCGCTGGTGGCGGGAACGACCTGGATCAACTGCTTCTACGCGCGCGACCTTGGCGCTCCCTTCGGCGGCGCCAAGCGCTCCGGCATCGGTCGCGAGGGCGGAGAATGGAGCTTCGACTTCTACGCTGACGTGAAAACCGTGGCCCGGCGAAAATGAGGCGCGAGCCGCCGTTCATCTGTAGGGGCCGGGCATGCTCGGCCTTCCGGTTCGTACAGGCAGGGAGGGTGTAGATGGCGATCGAGACGAGAGAGACGACGGGGGCACGGACGGGCGAGCAGTTTCTCGCGGGTCTACGCGGCGATGAGCGGGAGATCTGGCTCGAGGGAGAAAAGATCACGGACCCTGCCGTGCACCCGAAGCTCGAAGGCGCGGCCCGTTCGCTCGCGCGTATCTTCGACCTTCAACACGAGGAGCCGGACGTCTTCCTGATGGAGTCGCCGGACACCGGCCAGCCCGTGAACGTCACGCACGTCCTTCCGCGAAGCCGCGACGACCTCGAGCGCCGTCGCGTCGCGTCCAAGCGAATCGCGGACGAAACCGTCGGGATGATGGGCCGGACGCCGGATTACCTGAACTACACGTTCGCAAACTTCGCGGCGCGTGCGGACGTCTGGGCCCGCTACGGGAACGAGGAGGGTGCGCGGAACGTCGTCGAGTACCAGAGGCGCATGCGCGACCACGATCTCGCGCTGACGCACACGCTCATCAACCCGCAGGTCGACCGATCCGTGGCCGAGGCCGAGCAGGGGGCCGGCGAGGTCTCGCTGCACAAGGTCGAGGACACGGAGAACGGCATCCTCGTCCGCGGCGCCCGGATGCTCGCGACGCTCGCGCCGTTTGCCGACGAGCTCGCCGTCTATCCAGGCAGCGACCTGCGGCTCCAGGACGCGAAGTACGCGATCTGCTTCGCGATCCCGATGTCCACGCCGGGTCTCAAGTTCATCTGCCGCGACTCGTTCTCGCTCCAGCGCGATCCATGGGACTACCCGCTCTCGACCCGGTTCGACGAGATGGACGCGGTCGTCATCTTCGACGATGTCGAGGTTCCGCGCGACCGGATCTTCCTCGACGGCGACGCGAAGCTGCACAGCGAGGTCATCACGGACACCCACTGGCGTGCCCACATCATCCACCAGGCGATGACGCGGGCGTGGGGCAAGCTCGAGTTCGGGTTCGGCCTCGGCCACACGATCGCGGACATGACGGGCGTGAATGCTTTCGACCACGTCCAGGAGAAGCTCGGCGAGCTCTGGTCGATGGTCGAGATGACGCGGGCCGGGATCGTCGCGGCCGAGGCCGGGTCGTTCCAGGCCGACGCGAGCGACGACTGGGTCCCGGACGAGCGGTCGTTCGTGGCGCTGCGCGGCCTCATGCCGAAGTGGGTGCCGCGGGCGATCGAGCTCATCCAGCTGATCGGCGGCGGCGGGTTCATGGCGACGCCGTCGAAGGCCGACTGGGACGGGCCGCTCCGCCCGGATATCGACAAGTACTTCCAGGGAAGGAATGCAGGCGCCGAGCGCAAGATCCGTGCGTTCCGGCTCGCCTGGGACTTCGTCGGCTCGTCGCTCGGCGGCCGCGGAGAGCTCTACGAGCGCTTCTACCTCTCCGACTCGTTCCGCATGACGGCGCTCGCCTACCTGCTCGCGGACAAGGAGCACCCGACCGAGCTCGTGGAGCGGTTCCTGGGCGAATGACCCGAACCGTCGATCCGCTCGAGTTCCGCCGGGTCATGGGTCAGTTCCCGACAGGAGTCAGCGTGCTGACGACGGTGCACGAAGGCCGGCGACATGGAATGACGGCGAACTCGCTCACCTCGGTTTCGCTCGACCCCGTCATGATCCTCGCCTGCCTCACGCGCGGCGCGCGGACGGCGCTCGCGATCCAGAAGGCCGGTCACTTCGCCGTCAACATCCTCGGCGAGCACCAGGAGGAGATCTCGCGCCGGTTCGCGAAGCCGGGGCAGGATCACTTCGAGGGACTGGACGTCATCGACGGGCATCGGGGACTGCCGCTCCTCCCGGGCTGTCTCGCGTACCTCGTATGCAACGTCGATGACGTCGTCCAGGCCGGGGACCACGACATCATCCTCGGGAACGTGGAGGCCTGCGAGGCGAACACGAACGGTGGCAACCCCCTCGTCTTCTTCCAGGGCGGCTACCGCAAGCTTCCCGGCATGAGGAGCCTCGGATGAGCGCTCTCGCCGGGATTCACCACGTCGGCCTGCGTGTCGCCGACCTCGAGGAGGCGACCGAACGCTGGTCGCGGCAGTTCGGACTCAGTGTCCGCGAGCGCTCCGGCGACCGCGTCTACCTTCGCTGCGCATTCGAGGACTACTCACTCGAGCTGATCGGGTCCGACTCGCCCGGGTTCGACCACGCAGGATGGGAACTCGCGCCCGGACGATCGCTCGGCGAGCTGGGAGTCGACGGCGAGCTCGCTCGACGGGTCGGCGCGCGGACGCCGTCACTGACACTTTCCGACCCCGACGGGTTCGGCGTCGAGATCGTCGAGTGGACGCCGCGGGAGAGCGAGTTCCCGGACGCCGCCCGGCTCTCCGGCGAGCTTCCGGGGCTCCACCCACGCAAGCTCGGCCACGTGAACGTCCTGACCGAGGACGTTCAGGGCCTCTCGCGCTTCTACGTCGACGAGCTCGGCTTCCGTGTCACGGACTACCTCGGCGACGAAGGAATCTGGCTTCACCTGAACGCCGATCATCACGTCCACGCGATGGTGCAGAAGAGCCCGGCCCACTTCCACCACTTCGCGCTCGAGCTCGCCGATTTCGGAGAGATGCGCGTGGCGCTCGACCATCTCGCAAAGGCCGGCCGGTGGGTCGTGTGGGGACCGGGTCGCCATGGAGTCGCCGCGAGCCTCTTCGCGTACGTTCGCATCCCGGAGGAGGAGTTGATCGTCGAGCTTTACGCAGACATGGAGCAGCTCCGGCCCGGTCACGAGCCGCGCGACTGGGAGGACACGCCGCACTCGTCGAACATCTGGGGAACGCTGCCTCCGCGGACGTACTTCCGCTTCGACCAGGAGGCGATCGAGATCGAGCGCGGGCAGCTCCACGCTCTGGGACGGGCCGCGACCTAAGTGTCGACCGCCGACGGGTCGACCCGCTCTCCGAGGGGCGCGGGCTGGCGCTGCGAGCGTGAGGGTCGCTACAAGGAGCTTCGGGAGGAGGCTCGCCGGCTCGAGCCCGGCACGACCCGCGCGAACGCGGAGCCCGGCGACGACCAGTTCCGCTGGGGCCTCGTCAGCATGCGCGAGGCACGCAACGAGAAGCTTGCGAACCTCTATGACCCGACGAACGACCAGCGGCGCGCGTGGGTAGCGCACATGCGTGCTCAGGGCGTGAACGACCTCGTGATCGAAGCGCCGACCGCCGGCGACAGCGCGTCCTTCCTCGTGATCGGTGACCCGGGCGAGGGCGATTCGTCGCAGTTCGCGCTCGTCGAGCCGCTGAGGAGCTGCGCCGACGGCACTCATTTCGCGTTCATCGCGAGCGACGTCGTGTACCCGGCAGGCGACGTCAACGACTACCGGCGGAAGTTCTACTTCCCATACCGCGAGTACCGAAAGCCGATCTACGCGATTCCGGGAAACCATGACTGGGACGACGGAGGCCTCTTCGGCTTCATGTTCCACTTCTGCGGCCAGGAGGAGGCTCCGCCGGAGGTTCTCGCGTCGGTCCCGCAGCCGCTGCGGGCCGTCTGGCGAAAGCCGGCCAGGATACAACAGCGAACGCGCGAGAGCGTGCGTGCTCGCGGGGTCGACGGCGCGCGCGTGTTCCAGCCGGGTCCGTATTTCGCGCTTGCCGCGGGCCCACTTCTCCTCGTCGGCCTCGACCTCGGCCTCTGCAGCACGGTCGACCGCGATCAGGGAGCATGGTTGCGGGAGGTCTCCCACGCCGATCCGCGGCCGAAGATCCTGATCATGAGCAAGCCGGTGTTCGCGGACGGGCACTACTACCCCGGCGAGATCGAGGGGGGCGGGGCCGTCGACGACGTCGTCCGCGATCCGAGGAGCAACTACATCGCGGTCCTGAGCGGTGAGATCCACAACTACCAGCGCTATCCGGTTTCGGTCGAAGGTGGGCGGACGGTGCAGTACATCGTCTGCGGGGCGGGCGGCGCCTTCACGCAGGGGACACACACGATCGACCGGATCGCGGTCCCGAATCCGAACCCTTCGCTTCCGCCGATCGGAGAGGAGGAGGTCCGCCTCTACCCGCTGCGCGGCGACTCACTCTCTTTCTTCAGCGAGCTCTACGCTCGCCGCGTCACCGAAATCGTCGGCATGGGCGGCCTGCGCGGGCGACTGCTCGCCCGCGCCCTCGGGGCGCTCGGGATCCCGGCGCCGGGCACGCTGCGCGTCCGCCCCGAGCGCGGCGACCGGCTGATGGCGCAGCTCCTCGGATTGCGGCCGCGGCGAGGCGAAGGTGAGGAGGATTCCCCGGGCGTGGCGGAAGCGATCCAGCGCGTGATCGAGCGTCGCGCCGCCGCGATCATTCGCTGGCTCCCGTCAGGCCAGCTCGGCGAGCTGTACTACCCGTACTGGGACTGGGACGAGCCGCCGTTCTTCAAGTGCTTCCTCCGTGTCGACGCCACGGGTGACGAGATCCGGATCCGCTGTTTCGCCGCGACCGGCTGCGCCGAGCACGAGGCCGATCCGCCGCTCGAGGACGAGGTCGTCTGGACGCAGGCGACGGGGTGGCGCGCCGACGGCTGATCGAGTCATGCCGTGACCGCCCGCGGCCGCCTCCGCTCACGCCGTCCGAAGGATCGTGACGGTTCCGGCTTCGCCATCCACCTCGACCTGGGTGCCGTCCGGAATCGCCTGCGTCGCGACCTCGGCACCGACGACCGCGGGCACCGAGTACTCACGCGCTACCACGGCCGCGTGGGAGAGGATCCCGCCGGTATCGGTGACGAGACCTGCGATGGAGCCAAAGAGCGGCGTCCAGGCCGGAGTCGTCGTCGTGCAGACGACGATGTCGCCCGGCACGACCCGCGCGAAGTCGTCGCGGCTCCGGACGACCCGGGCGGGGCCGACGACGCAACCCGCAGACGCGGCGGTTCCATAGAGAACGTCCCCCTCGACACGCGCCGTCCCAGGGATCCCGTAGAACTTCGCGATCGTCGGCGGAACCTCCGCGTCGTGCTCGGGCGGCGGGCCGAGGTAGGGTTGCGGCACCGTGCGGCTCGCCTCCGCAAGCGCGCGCCGACGGTCTCGCACGATGTCCTGGAGCGTCGCGCCCCAGGCGTCTGCGACTGCACTCCGAAGCTCGTCGCGGCGCAGCATGAAGACGTCTTCCGAGTCGTCCAACCGGCCCTCCGCGACGAGCCGACGGCCGAAGCCGAGGAACGCCTCGCGCGTCGCCGCGAGACCCGGGTAATCGATGTAGTAGGCGTGCGTCTCCTCGAGCGGGACCGCGGCGACGACACGCGCCAAGACTTCCTCGAAGACCGCGCGATCGCTCTCGTCGTGGATTCGAGCGACCGTCTCCCGCACGAGGCGCTCTCGCTCCTTCGACTTCGCTTCGCGTTCGGAGTGCAGGTCGCGCCGGTGTTCGAGGAAGAGCCGGACGGTCTCGAGCGCGAGCTCGGGCCGCTCTGCGACGCGCGGCTCCGAGAGTTCGTGAAGGCGCGAACGCCCGCCGTAGCGGCCGAGATACGCCGCGAGCGCGTGCAACACGCGCCGGCCGTGGTACGTCTGGGCGAGCCGTTCGAGCGCCGCACGGGCGGGTAGCTCGAGGATCGCGTCTCCAACATCGAGCTGACGGGCGAGCTCGGCGACGGCCCAGAGCTGCTCGTCGGCGGCGAGGGTCTCGTTGGGGAGGCCCTCGATGAGCCGGTAAGGCTCGAGCTCGTCGGCCTTCCCGAACCGCTCGACGTACGCGTCATGGAGCAGCTCGCGCGCGAGATGAACCGGGATTACCGTGAGAAAGTGGATCCGCCATTGTTCGAGCACGAGCTCGAGCAGGCGGTCGAAGAGCGAGACGGCCTCCCGCGGCGATGGGCGCTCCGGCCGAAGGCGCCGGATCTCGTCCGTGATCTCCTCCACACGGGGGCGATACTCGTCTTCCCACCGGTCGGCGAGCTCGAGCGCGGCGCGTTCCATCGTCGCGAAGTCGGGCTCCCATTCGGGCTCGAGCTCGCGCTCGTAGGCCCAGCCGCCGCCGTGCGTCATCGTCTCGAACCCGCCGAACGGAGCGCGAAGCTCCCGAGCGGCCGCCTGGATCCCCTTGCCCATCGCCCAGAACCAGACGTCCGCCGAGAGCGGGCTCATCGGCTCGGGATAGTGGGACGGGTCGTACGTCCAGGTGACGTCAGGCTGCTTGGGCACCGAGCGTCGTGATCGGACGGCACTGGACGAGCCAGAGGTCGCTCCCGGCGAAGCAGAACTCGACGTCGACCGGGCAGCCGAACCCTTCCTCGGCGTGGAGGACCAGCTCCGCGACCCGCCGCGCCTCGTCGTCGCGAAGCGTCCGCATGAACCGGCGCGCCGGCGACACGCCCGACTTCTCGGCGAGGCGCGCCCTGACAAAGCTCCCATCGCGCGCGACCCAGTAACGATCGGGCGCGACCTCCCCCGAGACGACCTGCTCGCCGTGTCCGAAGACGACCTCGAGGAGGACGTGATTCGCGTCGGCGCGCACCGGGTCGATCGAGAACCCGACGCCGGCCCTGTCTGCACGTACCTCGCTCTGGAGCACGAGCGCGAGCCGTGCGTCACGACCGCCCCTGTACGCGACGGCGCGCTCGCTTTCGGCCGCGCGGAAGCAGCGCTCGACGGCCTGCACGAGCTGTGGAAGGTCGCGAATCCCCATGATGCTCTCGTACTGTCCTGCCGCCGAGCGCCCGGCGGTGTCCTCGTCCGTCGCGGACGAGCGGACTGCAAGCGGCGGCCCGAGCCGCGCGAGGGCGTCGGCGAGCGCACGAAAATCGCTCTCGTCAAGCGAGCCGGAGGCGCGCCAGCGTGCGTGGGCATCGGCTGGGAGGACGAGCGCGCGCGGGACCGGAAGGCCGAGCTCGCCGAGTCGCGCGAGCCCGCGCGCCTTCCCGCCCGCGTCCGCGCCGACGGAGCTCAGCTCGAGGAGCGCATCCATTCGATCAGGTGCAGGTAGTCCTCTCTCGCCGGTGCGAAGACGTCGATGTTCTCGACCGCTTCTTCGCCGACCGGCTCGATGTAGTGGTCGATCCCCGCCGGGATGAGCATCACGGAGCCCGGCCCGACCTCGTTCTGCGTGCCGCCGATGTGGTAGATCGCTCGGCCCTTCGTGATCATCGCGATCTGGTCGAACTCGTGGCTGTGCGGGCGCAGATCCATGCCCGGCTCGCACTCGTTCAGGACGAGGATCACGTCCTTCGTCCCGAACCCCCGTCGACGGATGCCGGGACGCACGGGCTCGTCCGGAATCTCGTCCCAATGGACCGCCTTCACTCCTCCCTCCGTTCCGCTCCCAGGAACCCGAGCTCGGCGGAGAGTGCGGCGGCCGTGTCGCGTAGCTCCG
>JALZEM010000298.1 GCA_030862005.1 Actinomycetota bacterium
GCGCGGCCGCGGCTCCCGCGAACGCGAGCGCGGCGGCTACGGCGGCCGTGAGCAAGAAAAACGCACGGAGGAAGGCCATCGGAAGCCTTGTAAAAATTCTATCTGCGAATCGCTCACGTCCTTGAACGGGGTACCGATGTCTGCTTCGTTCAAGGCGCTTCCTCTTCATGACCTCCCCCCAGGTCGTCACAGCCGCCGCTCTTCTTGCCCTCGCCTTCACCGGCTCGGCTTCCGGAGCAGGCGTGGAGCTCGTCAGCCGCGACGAGCCGTTGGCCGACGCTCGCTTCCTTGCCGACGGCGAGCGTGTTCTCCCGGCGCGGACAGCGCCCATTCGCTTCAACCTCGTCGGCCTCCACTGGCGCGGGGGCGGCCGGGTCTGGTTCCGGACCGCGCGCGTGGATGGCGTGTGGAGCAGGTGGCGTGCGGCTCGGCCGGAGGCCGAGGACGGCCCGGACGCGACGAGCGTCGAGGCGAAGGCGCGGCGGGGATGGAAGATCGGGAATCCGCATTGGACGGACGCCGCAGGCAGGATCCAGTACCGCCTCGCGGGCCGCGTCGTGAAGCTCCGTGCGCACTTCGTCTGGAGCGCCATCCGCGCGCCGAGTCGGCTCGCCGCGATCGCGGGCACCCCGGAGATCATCTCACGCAGGGGGTGGGGTGCGAACGAGTCGATCGTCCGGGGCAGCCCGAGGTATGCGGGCCGGCTCGCGTTCGCCGTCGTCCACCACACGGCCGGCTCGAGTCCATCGACGCCGCAGGAGTCCGCGGCGATCGTGCGCGCGATCCAGCGGTACCACGTCATCTCGAACGGGTGGAGCGACGTGGGTTACAACTTTCTGGTCGACCGATTCGGGCAGATCTTCGAAGGTCGGCGCGGCGGCGTGGGCCGGAACGTCGTCGGCGCACACGCGGCGGGCTTCAACACGGGGAGCGCCGGCGTCGCCGTGATCGGGAGCTACAGCGCCGCGGCGATCTCACCGGACGCGAGGGAAGCGCTCGTGTCGCTCCTCGCCTGGCGCCTCGACGTCGGGCACGTCGATCCGGTCTCACGTCTCGCTTGGACGTCGGCGGGAAGCCCGAAGTATCCGTCGGGAACGCGCGTATGGATTCGCGCGGTCTCGGGACATCGAGACCTCGGTCTCACGAGCTGCCCTGGATCCGTCCTCTACGGCGCGCTCGGCAACCTCGCCGCCGCCGCGGCAGCGCGCGGGCTGCCCAAGATCTACAGCCCGCGCGTCGCAGGCTCGTTCGGCGAGCCGATCCGGTTCACCGCACGCCTGTCGACCGCCTCCCCATGGACGGTGACGGTGTTCGACGGCGCGGGCGCTGCCGTCGCCAGCGGGCAAGGGACGGGAACTACCGTCGACTGGACCTGGGACGCAAGGGCGGTCGCGCCGGGCCGCTACTCGTACGCGATCAAAGCCGGCCCAGGCTTCCGCCCGGCGCGCGGACGGCTCGGCTCGTTCGTCCCGCTCGCGCTCAGCGCCGTGGGGGCGCGCCCGTCCGTCGTGACCCCGAACGGCGACGGAACAGGCGACACGACCGTCGTGAGCCTGAACGTGACCGTTCCGGCGTCGGCGCGCGCCTGGCTCGAGAATCCGGCCGGTGCACGCGTGGCCCGTGTGTTCGGAACGCGAGTCGTACGAGCAGGGACGACCCGTATTCGGTGGAACCCCGAGGCGGTTCCCGACGGCCTCTACCGCATCGTCGTCGAGGCCAGCTCCGGCACTGAGCAGCACATCCGCAGAGCAGCTGTCGTCATCGACCGCACGCTCGGCGCGCTCGTGCTCGCTCCAGGTGCGTTTTCTCCGAATGGCGATGCGACGAGAGACACGACGACGTTCCGCTTCGATCTGCTGCGTGACGCCGACGTCACCGTTCGCGTCGTCGCGGGCGCGACGACCGTCGCGACGTTGTTCTCCGGGCGTCTCGCCGCCGGGCCGCGGCAGACCTACTCGTGGGATGGGAGGCGCGCGGACGGCGGAACCGCCCCCGACGGCCGCTACCGCGGCGTCGTGAAGGCGACGACGACGCTCGGAACCCGCAGGTTGAGCCGAGAGCTCATCCTCGACACGACGCCGCCGAGGCTCTCTTCCCTCTCCGCCGTCCGCTACGGACAGCTGACGCTCGGCCGGTTCGTCCTGAGCGAGAAGGCGCGCGTCGCGATCTCCCTCCGCGGGACCCTCGTCCGGGTCTGGCGGGATGCCGGCTCGCGGAGCGTGTGGATCCCCGCGACCGGCAGGTATGTGCGCGCGGTCCCCCAGGATCGAGCCGGCAACGTCGGCCGGACGGTCTGGGCCGCTGTGCAGGTCGGCTAGCGCTCGACCACGATCTCGCCGCTCTCCACGAGCCGTCGCTCGCCGCCAAAGTCGACCTCGAGGCGTCCGCTCCGGTCGATCGCGACCGCATAACCGGGTTCACCGTCGAGGAATACCTTGCGATTCCGAAGAAAATCGCGCGGGCCGAGCTCTTCGTAGAGGGCGCCGAGGCCGTCCACCGTCCAGAGGGTGTACGTCCGCTCGAGCTCGTAGAGGAGGTCGGCGAGAAGCGGCGCGCGAACGCGCCGCACGGCGTCGGTCGTGACGAGCGAGGCCGGCGGAACGGTCGCCTCCGTTGGGAGCTCGTCCCGTCGCTGGTTCACGTTGAGCCCGATCCCGAGGATGACGGCGCCGCCCGCCGCCTCCGCGAGTACCCCTGCAACCTTGCGCCGGTTGACCATGACATCGTTCGGCCACTTGATCTGGCTCGCGAGGCCGAGGGCACGCTCGACGGTAACGGCGGCCGCGACGCCGCCGACCAGCGAGAGCTCGGTCACACGCCGGGCGGGAGGCGGACGCAGGAGGATCGAGCAAAGGAGCGCGGTGCCGGGTGGCGCCACCCACGGGCGCCCGAGTCGTCCACGCCCCTGCGTCTGCTCGTCGCAGGCCGCGACCGCACCTTCGTCGAGGCTGGGATCGAGCAGCTTCTGGGTCGACTCGCAGCGCTTCTCGAAGATGTACGGCTTCCCGAACCCGCCGCGGAGAAGCGGCTCGACCTCCTCGGGAGCAAGCGAGTCGGCGGCGCTCACCTCGGAGGCCATGCGGACTACACTAACGCGGCCGTGCAACCCATACCGCCGACGATCCGTTTGAGCGAGCAAAGCGTTCCTGTGCCGCTGCTTCAGGCGTATGGAAAGCTCAGCGACCTGGCTCTTGTCGCCAAGGCACGTGCCGGCGACCGCCCCGCCCTCGACGTTCTCGTCGAGCGATATACGCCGCGCGTTAACCGGCTAGCCATGCACCTCGTCGGTGACATGGAGGACGCACGCGACGCGGCGCAGGAATCCCTGGTCAAGCTCTGCACCCGCGTGCGCCAGTTTCGCGGCGATGCGCAGTTCGCGACCTGGCTGCACCGGCTCGTCGTGAACACGTGCCGGGACCTCCAGGACCGGAATCGCGCGCGTCCCGTCGAGCCTCTCGATCTCGAGAACGAGCCCGCGGGCGATGATTTCGACCCCTCCCGCGTCACGCTGCTCGCCGATCTGCGACGCGAGCTCGCAGAGGGGCTTGCGCAACTCTCGGCCGACCAGCGTGCCGTCGTCCTCCTCAGGGACGCGTTCGGGTTCTCGTACGAGGACATCGCACGGGCTGCCCGGATGCCGGTCGGAACAGCCAAGTGCTACGTGCATCGCGGCCGCGAGCGCCTTCGACTGCGCCTCGACGAACACGCCGTCGCGTGAAGGCGCCGCTCGGCCGTCGCGAGATCGAGGAGATCATTCCGCACCGGGACCCGTTCCTCCTCCTGGACGAGGTGACGGTGATCGAACCGGGCGTCCGCGTGGTCGCGCGCAAGCGCGTTCGGGAGGACGAGTGGTACCTCCGCGGCCACTTTCCGGGGCGGCCGATCATGCCCGGCGTTCTCATGGTGGAAGCCCTCGCGCAGGCAGGAGCCGTCGCCGTCCTCGCCGAGGAGGAGAACCGCGGCAAGCTCGCGCTGTTCGCCGGAATCGAAGACGTTCGGTTCAAGCGGATCGTCGGCCCCGGCGACGAGCTCGAGTTGACATGCGAGGTCGAGCGCGTGCGGGGTCCGGTCGGCCGAGGCAAAGTCAAGGCCACGGTCAACGGCGAGCTCGCCGTGCGCGGAACGCTGACGTTCGCCGTCGCGGAGGACGGCGGATGATCGCCGACATCTCCGCGAACGGCCGCAGAGTCGGAATTACGGGAATCGGCGCATACGTCCCGGAGAAGATCCTGACGAACGACGAGCTCGCGCGGATGGTCGACACCTCGGACGAATGGATCACGGAACGAACCGGGATCAAGCAGCGGCACATCGCCGCTCCCGACCAGGCGGCGAGCGACTTGGCGCTCCCCGCTTGCGAGCAGGCGCTCGAGGGAGCGGGCGTCCGCGCCGAAGAGATCGACTACATCGTCGTCGGGACCTGCACGCCCGACATGATGTTTCCAACCACCGCGACGCTCCTCGCCGACAAGCTCGGAGCCACGAACGCGGCGGCGTACGACATCCTCGCGGGCTGCACGGGTTTTCTCTACGCGCTCGTGCAGGCATACGGCGCGGTCGCCAGCGGGCTTGCCTCGCGCGCGCTCGTCGTCGGGTCGGAAGCCCTGTCGAAGATCACGAACTGGGAGGACCGGGGAACGTGCGTTCTCTTCGGCGACGGCGCCGGGGCAGCGGTCGTCGAGCGCGTTCCCGAAGGCGGCTTCATCGCCTTCGAGCTCGGCGCGGACGGCGCGGGCGGGAAGGACCTGATGGTTCCAGCCGGTGGCTCACGTGCTCCGGCGGCACGCGAGACGGTCGAGCAGAACTTGCATTACATCCAGATGAACGGCCCGGAGATCTATCGCTTCGCGACGCGCGTCATGGTCGCGTCCGCCGAGAGCACGCTCGAGCAGGCCGGGATGGAAGTCGACGAGCTCGACCTCTACGTCCCCCATCAGGCGAACAAGCGCATCATCGAGCACGCCGCGAGAAACCTCGGACTGCCTGCGGAGAAGGTCTTCATCAACCTCGAGCGGTACGGGAACACGTCGTCTGCGTCCGTGCCGCTGTGCCTCGTCGAGGCGGCCGAGCAGGGCCGCCTGCATCCCGGCTCGAACGTCCTTCTCTCGGCCGTCGGCGCAGGGCTCACGTGGGGCTCCGCTCTCATGACGTGGGGCGACGGCCGATGAAGCTTGCCTTTTGCTTCCCGGGGCAGGGGTCGCAGGCCGTCGGCATGGGCAAGGCCCTTGCCGAGTGCCATCCCGAGGTGCGGTCGGCGTACGACGAGGCAGCCGAGGCGGCCGGCTTCGACGTCGCGCGCCTCTGCTTCGAGGGGCCGATCGAGAAGCTGACGAGGACCGAGCTCCAGCAGCCTGCTCTCGTTGCGACGTCGCTTGCGTGCCTTCGCGCCGTCGAGATGCGCGGTGTCCGCGCCGACTACGTGATCGGGCATTCGGTCGGCGAGTACGCGGCGCTCGCGGCAGCGGGCGCAATGGGTGGCCGCGACGCGGTTGCGCTCGTGCGTGCACGAGGAGAGGCGACGGCCGAGGCTGCAAGGAACCATCCGGGCGCCATGGCGGCCGTGCTCGGCCTCGAGGACGCCGTCGTCGAGGCGCTTTGTTCGGAGATCGGCAACGTGTGGCCTGCGAACTACAACTGCCCCGGCCAGCTCGTGGTCTCCGGCGAGAGCTCGGCCGTCGATCGCCTGCTCGAGAAGGCCTCGGAGGAGGGCGCGCGCCGGACGGTGAAGCTCCGCATCAGCGGCGCCTTCCACAGCCCCCTCGTCGCCGAGGCGACCGAACGGCTCCGCCCCGTGCTCGAGCGCGTCTCGTGGAAGGAGCCGTCGCCTCCGTTCATGTCGACGGTGACGGCGAGGATCGAGCCCGCGCAGCGCATCGGCACGATCCTCCTCGACCAGCTCACCGGCCCGGTCCGGTTCACACAGGCGGTGCGGGAGCTGGTCGCCTCGGGCGTCGGGACCTTCGTCGAGATCGGGCCGGGACAGGTGTTGAGCGGGCTTCTGCGCCGGTGCGACCGGTCGCTGCGAACGCTCTCGGTCGGGGATCCGGACGGCCTCGCGAAGCTCGAGGAGACGCTGTCCGCTGTCTGACCCACATGGTTTCTGCTCGCTTGACGGACGCGTCGCGCTCGTCACGGGCGGTTCGCGCGGGATCGGCGCTGCGATCTCACGCGAGCTTGCGCGGGCGGGCGCACGCGTGGCCGTGAACTACCGCTCGCACGAGGCGGCTGCACACGAGGTCGCGGCCGAGATCGGCGGGATCACCATCTCCGGGGACGTCGCGAACGCGGCGGACGCGGAGCGCGTGATCGAGCACGTCGAAGCCGAGCTCGG
>JALZEM010000302.1 GCA_030862005.1 Actinomycetota bacterium
GGCGAGCGCTCGCGCTCGAGCGGGACGCGAGGACGAACGGCCAAGACGTCCGCTGGCTCGTCACGGGTAAGAAGGGACGGTCGACGCTCCGGTTCCGGCGGTACCAGGTCGAGCAGGCGTGGGTCGACTTCACCGACCGCCCCACGTACGGCGAGGCAAGCGCGATCGCGCGCAAGCTCGCCGAGCTTTACACGCAGCGCGACGTCGACCGCGTCGTGATCGTCTACAACGAGTACGTCTCCGCGCTGACGCAGCGCGTCAAGGTGGAGGAGGTCCTCCCGATCCCGCGGACCGCCCTCGAGGAGACCGAGGAGCGAACGGCGTACGAGATCGCGCTCGAAGGAGACTTCATCTACGAGCCGGAGCCAGAGATCATCCTCGCGCGCCTGCTTCCGACGTACCTCGAGACGACGGTCTACCGGGCGCTCCTCGAGTCGGCCGCGTCCGAGCACGGCGCCCGGATGACCGCGATGCGAAACGCGACGAAGAACGCAGGCGACTTGATCGACCGCCTCACGCTCGAGATGAACCGTGCGCGCCAAGCCGAGATCACGCAGGAGATTCTCGAGGTGGTCGCGGGCGCCGATGCGCTCACGCAGTAAGGCGGGGCGTCGCCGCGGCGGCACGGGTTCCCGCACGCGAAACCACTTCGTCCTGATCGTCGTCTTCTTGCTCGCCGTCGGGGCGCTTGCGGCGGCCGGCTCCCGCCTGGAGGACGCTCCCGGGCGGAGCGGTGGGGGCGGGGCGAAGGCAAGGGCCACCGGCGCGCGTTCACCGTCGACGCTCACGCTCGCGTGGTCGGAGGCGCCCGCTTCGCTCGACCCGGCGTTCGCGACGAACCGTACGGCTGCGAACCTCGTGCTCAACCTGATGGACCCGCTCGTGCGGCTCGACCGGAACCTGAGGCCGGTCCCGAACCTCGCCGAAGGCTGGATTGTGAGCGCCGACGGGAAGACGATCGAGTTCGTGCTTCGGCGCAGCGCGCGATGGTCGAACGGCGAACCGGTGACGGCGCGGGACTTCGAGTACTCCTGGAAACGTGTCCTCGCCCCGGACACCGGCTCGCCGTTTGCATCGGAGCTCTTCGGGATTCGCGGCGCGGCCGCCTACCACGGGTGCGTCCCGCGCAACTGCCCGCGACGCGCCGCCGCCGTCGGCGTCGAGGCCGCGGGCGACTACCGCCTCGTCGTTCGGCTGACGTCACCGCAGCCGTGGTTCGTCGCACAGTCGGCGCAGCAGGCGTTCGTCGCCGTTCACCCCGAGACCGTCGAGCGATTCGGGAAGACATGGACACGCCCGGCGAACATCGTCACCAACGGACCCTTCCGGCTCGAGGCGCGATCTGACGACTCGATCGAGCTCGTGCGGGATCCTGAATGGCGCGATTCGTACCGTATACGCCTTGCGCGGATCGACGGCCGCGTCATTCGAGACGACATGGCGCGGCTGCAGGCGTTCGACGCAGGCGACGTCCTCGCGCTCGACGGCGTTCGCCTTCCGGCGTCCGAGCTACCGGCGCTGCGCGAGCGTCGCGAGTACGAGGCCTATCCGGCCCTCGGGACGTACTACTACGGATTCAACCTGGCAACGATCCGGGACGTCCACCAGCGGCGTGCGATGTCGCTCGCCGTCGACCGGCGTGCGCTCGTCGACAACGTCGCGCAGGGCGACGAGCTGCCGGCCACCGGCCTCACACCCGCCGGCGCACCCGGGTTCGACGAGATCAAGGGCCAGTCGCCGTGGTCGCCCGCGGAGGGGAATCTGGACGAGGCGAGGGCGGAGCTCGATCGTGCGACCTCCGTGAAGCGGAGCCTCACGCTCCTCCATATCGACGCGCCGGGGAACCGCGAAGTTGCGGGGGCGCTCCAGGACGCCTGGTCCGAACTCGGCCTCGAGACGACGATCCGTTCACGCGCGGCGGAGGGTTACCTCGACTTCCGCGGGCCGCTGTCGTCGACCTCCGTCGACCTCTATCAACGCGACTGGACGGCGACGCTCCCGGACCCCATCGCAGGTTTCGCGCTGTGGACGTGTGACGCCGACGTGAACAAGACGAACTTCTGCGATCCGCGCTTCGACGACGTCGTCGAGCGCGCGCGCCTCGAACTGACGCCGGCTGCGCGGGCGAGCCTCTATTTCCGCGCGGAGCAAATGCTCGTCGGCCGGGACGGGTTCCTTCCCCTGCTCCCCGTCTACTGGGAGACATACCCGAACCTCGAGTCGCTTCGCGTGCGGGAGTCGTTCGCGATCAACGCGCTCGGGCAGATCGACCTCGCCGCCGTCGATATCCGCTAACTCCGCGCGTCGCTCGTTCGTCCAAGAAAGGAGCGGCCGCGGGAGCGGC
>JALZEM010000010.1 GCA_030862005.1 Actinomycetota bacterium
ATCGACGAGAAGGCGACGTCCTCCTCGAGAAACGGCGCGATCCCGGTCCACTCCGAGTTCCGCCAGCCAAGGATGAGCTCGTCGTCGGCGACCGCGAGGACCGTCTCAACGTCAGTGCGCGGCGCGAACTGCGCGTTCACGTGCCTCCCGAAGCTTCACCTTGATCGAGTAGCCGTCGACACGACGGTAGTCGCGGTCGAAGACAGCTGCCACATACGGGTCCTCGACCTCGACGATCGCGTGACGAGGAACGATCCAGAGCGCCGTCGACTCGTCTCGCCGGCCGTAGAACTCGCGCGCATACGCCTCGGCGAAGACGGCGTTCGGGGCCTCGAGCGAGCCGCCGTGCTGGAACGCCTGCCCCTCGCGCTCCTGCCGAAATACTTCGTAGATCACTTCGGGCCGTTCTTTCCAAGGGACAGTCTGGTACTTGTCACGCGGCCTGCGCGAGCACGACGTCCCTCACCCAGGCGGTTTCCTCGCGCGATATCCGTCGGAACTCGAGCCGTTCCGACGTCCGCGGGCCGTTCCCGGTCACGACGCGCTTCAGCTCCTCCCAGTCGGGGTTTGCGTAGTGCCAGCGGCCCATCTCGTCGTCCTTCCGAAGCTCGGCGTCCGGCACGGTGAGGCCGAGCTCCCAGATCTGCGGCACATACCCGTCGAGGAACTGCTGGCGCGCGTCCTCGTTCGCCTGACTCTTGATCCGCCACTCGATCATCGGGTCCTCGTCGAACGGAATCTGGTTTCCGTGGAACGTCATGAGTGGGCCCCACCACCGGTTGAGGGCCTCCTGGACGAGCTCGCGCTGCTCGGACGTGCCCGTCACCATCGCGAGGACGACGTCGCGGCCGTGCAGGATGTGGAACGACTCCTCCCAGCAGATCTTCTTCATGATCCGAGCGTAAGGCGCGTAGGAGCACTTGAGCAGCGCCTTTTGCGAGATGATCGCCGCGGCGTCGACGAGCCAGGCGATGACGCCGACGTCGCCCCACGTCTTCGTCGGGTAATGGAAGACGTTGTGGAACTTCGTCTTGCCGGCGACCAGGTCCTCGAGGCACTGCTCGCGCGGCTTGCCGAGGTCTTCGACGACGCGATAGATGAGCTGTGCGTGGCCGACCTCGTCCTGGACCTTCGCCGTCAGCGCAAGCTTTCGTTGGAGCGTCGGCGCGCGGAGGATCCACTCGCGCTCCGGAAGGACGCCCATGAGCTCCGAGTTCCCGTGCATCTCGATGAACTTGATGAGCTTCCCGCGGTACTCGTCCGGCATCCAGTCGGTCGTCTCGACGTGGCCGCCTGACTGCACGTACTCCTTGAACGCGGCTTCGGTGCGCGGTGCCGGCATTGCGCCTCCTACCGAACGATCGTTAGGGTGCGGACATTAGCACCACGCCCCGTCGCCAGGAGCTTTCGCGCCACGCCGCCCGCCTCTTCGCGGAAAAGGGCTACCACGGCACGTCGATCGGCGACCTCGCGGACGCGCTCGGCATCCAGAAAGCGTCGCTCTACGCCCACATCGAGGGCAAGCAGGAGCTCCTGTACGAGACGATGCGTGAGGGCGCGGCGGCCTTTCATGCGGGTCTTGACGCCATCCCCGAGCGTCTGCCGGGGACGGACAAGATCCGGCTTGCGCTCCGCGCGCACCTCGCCCTCGTGCGCGACCAGCTGGACGTCGCCACTGTCTTCGTCCAGGAGTGGCGCTACCTCGAGGGCGTACGTCGGGAGGAGATCGTCGAGGAGCGCCGCCGCTACGAAGAGCGGATCCGGGCACTCTTTCGCGAGGGCCGCGAGCAGAGCGAGCTTCGCACCGATCTGGATGAGCACGCCGCGGCGCTCCTCTTCCTGTCGGCCGCGAACTGGGCCTACACGTGGCTCCGTCCGGGTGCGGAGACGAACGCAGTCGCGGACCGTTTTTACGCGCTTCTCATCGACGGGATGCGCGGCTACTCGACGCCCGCTTGACCGCAAGGTTCTACAAGTTCGGCATCGTTTGACGGGGTTTCGACACCCTCGTGGCGACTGCTCCTAGACGCGCCCGCGAGGCAATTCGTGCGCCCCGTGACGATTTTTCAAATTCTTTACACAAGACCGGTTAGGCGCGGGCGTGCGCGGGGAGGCATGCCTTCGGAACCGTAAGCCACCAAGGGAGGCCCCTCCAATGA
>JALZEM010000013.1 GCA_030862005.1 Actinomycetota bacterium
TACGTCCAGGGCTTCCTTCTTGACATCACGCCGCAGAAGCTGGCCGAGGACGCGCTCCAAAAGAGCGAGGAGCGGTTCCGTGCGATCTTCGAGGAAGCGCCCATCGGCGTCGCCTGGGGCCCACTCGGCGGCAGCGTCTACGCGCGTAACCGCGCGTATGCCGAGATGGTCGGGTACACGCTGGAAGAGCTGAAGTCCCTCAACTTCACCGAGTACACGCATCCGGACGATCTGCCGAGGGAGCTGGAGCTCTACGACGCTCTCGTCGCCGGCCGACTCGATCGCTACGAACTCGACAAGCGCTTCCAGCGCAAGGACGGAGCAGTGGTCTGGGCCCACGTCATCGACACCGTCGTCCGGGACGAGGACGGAGCACCTCGCTTTGGACTCTCGATGGTCGAGGACATCACCAAGCGGAAAACGGCCGAGGCAAGGCTCCGCAAGAGCCAGGACGAGCTCAGGAGGCAGAAGCAGTATTTTGAGTCGCTCGTCCGGATTAGCCCCGTCGCGATCATCACGCTCGATCTCGACGAGCGCGTCACCTCCTGGAACCCGGCGGCGGAGAAGCTGCTCGGTTATGCGGCCACGGAGGCGATCGGGCGCCCCATCGGGGAGCTCGTCCTCCGCACCGAAGCCCTTGTGGAGGACGGAGTCGAAGTGACCCGGCAGGCGCGCGAGGACGGCTTCGTCCGCCGCATCACCCGCCGGATGCGGAAGGACGGCACGTTCGTCGACGTAGAGCTGCTCATGCTTCCGCTGTCGGTCGACGACGAGCCCGTCGGGTTCTACGTGATCTACCACGACGTCAGTGCCGTCCACCGGCAGAAGCAGTACTACGAGTCGCTCCTCGAGATCAGCCCGACGGCGATCATTACCGTTGACATCGAGGACAACGTCACTTCGTGGAATCCGGCGGCCGAGCGGCTGTTCGGATACGGGCAGGAAGAGGCGGTTGGGCACAACGTCGACGACCTCATTGCCAACTCGGACGAGGTGCGCGCGGAAGCGCAGGACGTCAACCGACGCGGGCTGGACGGCGAGCTGCAGCTCATCACCCGGCGAACTCGCAAGGACGGGTCGTTCGTCGACGTTCAGGTTCTGGTAGCGCCGGTCTTCATCGAGGGGGAGCTCGTCGGCCGGTACGGGATCTACCACGACATCAGCGAGCTCCAGCGGCAGAAACAGTATTTCGAGGCGCTCCTCGAGAACAGCCCGACCGCGATCGCGGCGATTGGTCTCGACGACAAGGTAAGAGCCTGGAACCCGGCCGCGGAGAAGCTCTTCGGGTACACCCGTGCGGAGGCGGTCGGGAGGAACGTCGACGACCTCGTGGCGAATGCGGCGGACATCCGCGGACAAGCGGTCGAGCTCAACCAGCGGGCGATCCAGAGCGGAGAGGTTCACCTCATCACCCGCCGGACCCGCAAAGACGGGTCGCTCGTCGATGTCGAGGTGCTCGTCGCGCCGGTCGTGATGGCCGGCGAAGTCCACGGCTTCTTCGCCCTCTACCACGACATCGGAGAGCTCCTGCGCGCACGCCGGGAGGCGGAAGCGGCGACGCAAGCAAAGAGCGCGTTTCTTGCCACCATGAGCCACGAGATCCGCACCCCGATGAACGCGGTGATCGGCATGACGGGGCTTCTCCTCGATACGGACCTCACGCCGGAGCAGCGTGAGTTCACGGAGATCATCCGGTCGAGCGGCGACGCCCTGCTCGCGGTCATCAACGACGTCCTCGACTTCTCGAAGATCGAGGCCGGGAGGCTGGATCTCGAGAGCCGCCCGTTCGACCTCCGCGAGTCGGTCGAATCCGCGCTCGACGTGGTCGCGACCGGGGCAGCTGAGAAGGGCCTCGAGGTGGCCTACGTGCTCGACCCGGCCGCTCCCCGTGCGGTCGTCGGCGACGAGACGCGCCTGCGGCAAATCGTGATCAACCTCCTCTCGAACGCCGTCAAGTTCACCGAGACAGGCGAGGTCGTCGTCTCCGTCGATTCCGAGCCCGTCGCCTCCGGCGACGGGGATGGTTTCGCCCGCTATCGGCTTCATTTCGCCGTCAGGGACACCGGCATCGGCATCCCGCGCGACCGCATCGACCGGCTCTTTGAGTCGTTCAGCCAGCTCGACGCGTCGACGACCCGCCGCTACGGGGGTACCGGCCTCGGGCTCGCGATCAGCAAGCGCCTTGCCGAGATGATGGGGGGAACGATGTGGGCGGAGAGCGAGCTCGGGCAGGGCTCGACGTTCCGCTTCACCGTCTTGACGGAGGCGGCCCCGAGTCTCGTTCCCGCGTTCGACGAGCGCGCTCATCCGCAACTAAGCGGCAAGCGTCTCCTGATCGTCGATGACAACGAGACCAATCGGCAGATTCTCCTGCGGCACGCGCAGTCGTGGGGCATGCTCGCCCACGCGACGGCGTCCCCGGTCGAGGCGCTCGAATGGCTCCGTCGCGGCGATCCGTTCGACATCGCCCTCCTGGACATGCAGATGCCGGAGATGGACGGGGTGACGCTGGCCGCGGAAATCCGCCGCCAACGGGACGGGCGAATGCTTCCCCTCGTCATGCTGACCTCGCTCGGGCGGAGGGTGGACGATGCCGGCGTCGAATTCGCCGCGCACCTCGCGAAGCCGATCAAGGCGTCTCACCTCTACGACGCCCTGATCGGCGTCGTCGCTCGGCAGCCCGCGCGCGAGCGGACGTCGACGCCAACGGCGGCGCCGGCCGAGATCGATCCGGGCGCCGAGCTTCCTCTCCGAATCCTTCTGGCCGAGGACAACGACGTGAATCAGAAGCTCGCGCTCGCCCTGCTCCGGAAGCTGGGCTACCGGGCCGACGTGGCCGGAAACGGCGTCGAGGCGCTCGCCGCGCTCCGCCGGCAGCCTTACGACGTCGTCCTCATGGACGTCGAGATGCCCGAGATGGACGGCCTGGAGGCGACGCGCCGGATCCGCGACGAGTGGCCGGACGACGAGCGCCCGCGCGTCATCGCGATCACGGCGAATGCGATGCAAGGGGATCGGGAGATGTGTCTCGCGGCGGGGATGGACGACTACCTGAGCAAGCCGATCCGCCCCGAGGAGCTCTCCGCCGCGCTCGCGCGGACGGAGCCGGTCGATCGGGCTGCGGGTGTTCCGCCCGAGCAAGGCGACGCCTCGATCGACCGCGCCGCCCTGAAGCAGATCGAGGCGTCCGTGGGCGATGCGGCGTTCGTCGGCGAACTCATCGACACCTTCCTCGCGGACGCTCCTGCTCTACTGGCAACACTGCGGCGCTCGCAGGAACAGAAGGATGCGGATGCGGTGCGCCGGGCGGCTCACACGCTGAAGTCGAATGGACGGACATTCGGCGCAACCGCGCTTGCGGGCCTCTGCGAAGAGCTCGAGCTCGCGGCCAAGACCGGAGCGGTTGTCCCCACGGAGGAGCTCGTGACGCAGGTCGAAGAGTTGTTTCCGCACGTCAAGGCCGCACTCGAGGCGGAGCGCCGTGGGCTCTGACGAGACGCAGACGCAAGCTTCCGTCCTCGTCGTTGACGATGACCCGGTGAACCGGATGCTGCTCTCGAGGAG
>JALZEM010000065.1 GCA_030862005.1 Actinomycetota bacterium
GACGTTGTGCGGAAGCCGAAATTCTGGTTGATTTCCCCCGCATGCACCCGCGTGACCGGAACGGCCTCGACCGTCGCCAGTTCCTCGGACGCTCCGCCGCAGCCGTCGTCGGCCTTTCAGGCGGCGCGTCGCTCCTCGCGGCCTGCGGCGGCAATGGCGGCAACGGCGGTGGCGGCGGCGCGGCGAAGACCACGACGGCGGCGTTCGAACTCGCTCGCCGCGACCATCCGGTCACGCTGCCACTTCACGACGACAACCCCTCGATCGCCTCGGGTCTCGAGCCCGAACGGGCCACGCTCAAGATCTACAACTGGATCGACTACCTCGACAAGAAGACCGTCAAGAAGTTCGCGAAGGAATTCGGCGTCAAGACCCAGATCTCGACCTTCACCACGATGGACGAGGCGATCGCGAAGATCCGGAGCGGCGGCGTCGACTTCGACATCTTCTTCCCGACCATCGACCGGCTCGGGAAGCTCGTGGCGGCAAAGCTCCTACAGCCGATCAACCTCGACTACATCCCGAACCTCCAGATGAACATCTGGCCAGAGCTGCAGGACCCGTTCTACGACCAGGGATCGCGCTACACGGTTCCATACGTCATCTACACGACCGGAATCGGCTACCGAACCGACAAGGTCGCGCCGCCGCCGGACGACTTCCCGAATCCGTACGACGTCTTCTTCGAGACGAAGTACAAGGGCAGGACGTTCCTCCTCGACGACTACCGCGAGGCAATGGGCATGCTCCTCCTCCGGAACGGGGTCACGGACGTCAACACCGGCGACGAAGCGGCGCTCGAGCAGGTGCGGAAGGACCTGCTCGATCTCAACGACAAAGTGAACGCAAAGGTCTCTGTCCTCGATTACACGTACGTGCCGGAGGGGCGCGCCTGGGTCCACGAGGCGTGGTCGGGCGACTTCGTCTCCGCGCAGTACTACCTTCCGAAAGGGACGAGCTACGAAGTGCTCGGCTACTGGTATCCGCCGGGCGGGGGTGGGCTGATCGGGAACGACATCATCACGATCCCGCGCGCGGCGAAGAACCCGGTCCTCGCGCACCACTTCCTCAACTTCATGTTGGACGAGACGAACGCGTACGAGAACTTCTACAACTTCGTCGGGTACCAGCCGCCGCAGAAGAACCTCGACCCGAACCGGCTGGTCGCCGACGAGGTCGTTCCCCCGCACCTGGCGTCGACGGTCGTCCGGCCGGAGGATTTCGAAAAGGGCTACACACTGCTCGAGCTCGCGCCGGACGTCGACGCACGCTGGCAGAACATCTGGGCCGAGTTCAAGGCCGGCGTCTGACGCCCTAGCCGTGCGGTATCCCCGCTGGTTCTGGACCGCCTTCGGCGTGCCGGGCCTTCTGTGGCTCGGGCTCCTCTTCCTCGTACCGCTCTACGTGATCCTCGCGGTGGCGATGGGGACAGTCGATCCGATCTTCCTGAGCCCGGTCCCGGTCTGGAATCCGCTCGACTGGAGCACGGGGGCGTTCGAGGCGATCTTCGAAGGCTTCGGCCCGGGGGAGACGTTCTTCGTCGTCTTCGTCAGGACGTTCGGGTACGTCGCGATCGCCGTCGCGCTTTCGCTTGCGGTGGGATACCCAGTTGCATACTTCATCGCTCGACACGGAGGCCGCTTCAAAGGTCTCCTGCTGCTCGGCCTCGTCGCGCCGTTCTGGATCAGCTACCTGATGCGGATGCTTGCCTGGGTCAACCTGCTCCAGGACGAGGGCTACGTGAACCGGGCGCTGACGGCGCTGGGCGTCTTCGATGCGCCGCGCAACTGGCTCGACGGGCGCGCCTCAACCGTCATCCTCGGCCTGGTCTACGGCTATGTCCCGTTCCTCATCCTCCCCCTCTACGCGGCGCTCGACCGGATCCCACGCGATCTGATCGAAGCTTCGCGTGACCTCGGCGCAAGCCCGGCGCAGACGTTCCGCCGCGTCACGCTACCGCTTTCGAAGCCCGGCATCCTCGCCGGCACCGTGATCATCGCGCTCCCGATGTTCGGCGACTACTACACGCCGGACCTCCTCTCCGGCTCGCCTCGGACGAACATGATCGGGAACCAGATCAACCTCTTCATCCACGGGCCGCAGGTAACGGTCGGAGCGGCCCTCGTCGTCGTCCTCATGCTGATGCTGCTCGTCCTGATGGCGTACTACCTCGTCAGCATGGCGCGAGCCGCACGCGAGCTCGAGCGGTGACCCGGGTGCTCGCATGGTTCACGAACCCGTGGGGGCGGCCGCGTTTCCTTGCGCTCTTCGCGTTCGTCTACATGGCATGGTCGATCGTTCCGATCCTCGTCGCGGTCCGCTTCTCGTTCAACGAAGGGCGCTCGCGCAGCACCGCGCAGGGCTGGTCAACCCGTTGGTATTGGGACGAACCGGATCTGTCTGTCTGGAACGATCCAACGCTTCGGGAGGCGCTCTTCCAGAGCCTGAAGCTCGCGTCGCTCGCGATGGCGATCGCCGTCCCGCTCGGGATCGCGCTCGCGCTCTCGCTCACGCGCTGGCGCAGCCGAGGCGCCGGCACCGCCCGCTTCGTGAGCGTGTTCCCGCTCATCACGCCGGAGATCGTCCTCGGGACCGCGCTGTTCCTCACGTTCATCCACCTGTTCCGCTTCGTCGAGCTCGGGACGACGGCGCAGCTCCTTGGACACGTCACGTTCTCGATCTCGTTCGTCGTGATCGTCGTCCGCGGCCGCCTCCTCTCGATCGGGCGCGAGTACGAGGAGGCGGCGCAGGATCTCGGCGCGTCCCCGATCCAGGCGGTCCGGCTCGTCCTGCTGCCCCTGCTCTTCCCCGCGATCTTCGCGAGCTTCATGATCGTCTTCGCGATCTCGATCGACGACTTCGTCATCAGCCAGTTCCTCTCGGCCGACGCGTCGACCGAAACGATCCCGGTGAAGATCTACGCGAACGCACGTGGAGCCCCGACGCCGGCGCTGAACGCCCTCGCGAGCGTGATGCTTTTCGCGACGCTAATCGCCGTAATGTTCGCGATGGCCGCCTTCCGCATTGCGCAGCGGGCGCGCGGTGAACGCGCCGCGGCGATCGAGGACTTCGCGCAGCTGCGGATCTAGCCCGGCAGAACACGTAGAGCGTCCCGGGGAAGGACGACGGTGACCGGGCTTCCCTCCTGGAAGCTGGCGCCGCTGTCGCCGCTCGACGTCATCGCCTGGACGGTTGGTCCCTCTGCGAGACGGACGATCACCTGCGTGATCGGGCCGAGGTAGACGACGCGCTCGACCACGCCCGGAAGCCGGTTCTCTCCATTGGCCGAAGGCGGCTCGAGGCTGACCCGCTCGGGCCGGATCGTCAGACGCACGTCCCCGGTCGCGCGCAGGTCGCCGCGCCCGGCGACCAACTCGGCCTCGTGCAGCCGGACAGCCCCGCCGCCGACAGCCTGCGCCGACATCAGGTTGGAGACGCCGAGGAAGTCGGCGACAAAGGTAGTGGCCGGCTCCTCGTAGACCTCCTTCGGCGTCCCGAGCTGCAGGATGAGCCCCTCCGACATGACCGCCAGTCGATCGGACATCGTGAGCGCCTCTTCCTGGTCGTGCGTCACGTAGATGAAGGTGATCCCGACCGCTTCCTGAATCGACTTCAACTCGAGCTGCAGCGCGCGCCGGAGCTTCGCGTCGAGCGCGCCCAACGGTTCGTCGAGGAGCAGGACCGAAGGCTCGAGCACGAGCGCGCGAGCGAGCGCGACCCGCTGCTGCTGGCCGCCCGACAGCTGCGACGGGCGGCGATTTTCGAGCCCCTCCAGGCGCACGAGCGCGAGCGTCTCGGCGACCCTGCGCCTGCCCTCCGCCTTAGAGACGTCGTGGAAGCGGAGCCCGAACGCAACGTTGTCACGGACCTTCAGATGAGGGAAAAGGGCGTAGCTCTGGAACACGGTGTTGACCGGCCGCTTGTGCGGCGCCGTTCGCGTCACGTCCTTCCCGCCGAGGACGATCCGGCCCGTCGTCGGCTCCTCGAAGCCGGCGATCAGGCGAAGCGTCGTTGACTTCCCACAACCAGACGGGCCGAGCAGGGAGAAGAACTCGCCTGCGTGGATCTCGAGCGTGAGATCTCGGACGGCCTCGACCGGCCCGAAACGCTTGCTGACGCCCTCGAGCGCGACCTCGCCCGCCGGCTCGGGCCCGGCCCGACCGCTCAGGCCGTTGACCATCTCCGCCACCGTCCGCGATCCTATCCCGGTCGATGGCGCGCGATTCCCGACACGACGTTCTCTTCGAGCCGGTCCGCATCGGCCCGAAGACACTGCGAAACCGCTTCTACCAGACACCTCACTGCACGGGCTTCGGAAGCGAGAAACCCGGCTCGCAAGCTCGTTTCCGCGGCATGAAAGCGGAGGGCGGCTGGGCCGCCGTCTGCACCGAGGAGGCGCTGGTCAGTCTCGACAGCGACTTCTGGCCCGTCGTCTCGACCCGCTTCTGGGACCAGGACGACTACCGCAACCTCGCGCTCGTATGCGACGAGGCGCACCGATGGAATTCGTTGGCCGGGATCGAGCTCACGCACGGCGGCATCCACGCGCGCGCGTTCGAGGCGCGAACTCCCGCCGTCGCTCCATCCCAGCTCGCGAGCGACTTCGAGCCGTTCGTGGTCGCGAAAGCGATGGAGCGCGACGACGTCCGTCGCGTCCAAGCCGATTGGGTCCGCGCGGCTCGGGCGGCCCGCGATGTGGGCTTCGACATCGTCTACGTGTACGGCGGACACAGCTACCTGCCGCTCCAGTTCCTCTCCCCCTACTACAACCGGCGGACGGACGAGTACGGCGGCTCGCTCGAGAACAGGGCACGCTTCTGGCTCGAAACGCTCGAGCTCGTGCGCGAGGCGATCGGCGACGAGTGCGCGATCGCCGTCCGGCTCTGCGTCGACGCGCTTGGGCCTGCGGGTGTCGAGCTCGAGGAGGGCCTCGCCTTCATCTCCCTTGCCGACGCTCTCGTCGACCTCTGGGACGTGAACGTCGGCTCGATCACGGAGTGGTCGAAGGATTCGGGCGCCTCACGGTTCTTTCCGGAGGGCTATCAGCTCGAGTGGACCGGACGAGTGCGCGCGGTCACGGCAAAGCCGATCGTCGGCGTCGGCCGGCTCACCAATCCCGATCGGATGGCCGAAATCATTCGTTCCGGCGCGTGGGATCTGATCGGGGCGGCGCGGCCTTCGATCTCGGACCCATTCCTCCCGAAGAAGATCGAGGAGGGTCGCTACGGCGAGGTGCGCGAGTGCATCGGTTGCAACATCTGCATCATGAAAGCCGAATGGGGCGGTCACCTCGGCTGCACGCAGAACGCGACGGCGGGTGAGGAGTACCGACGCGGATGGCATCCGGAGCGGTTCGACCGCGCGGAAAACGCCGATCGCGATGTCCTGAT
The DNA here is from genome assembly GCA_030862005.1 of Actinomycetota bacterium. Taxonomy (GTDB): domain Bacteria; phylum Actinomycetota; class Thermoleophilia; order Gaiellales; family Gaiellaceae; genus JACCYG01. The sequence continues at coordinate 5,391 of JALZEM010000065.1, forward strand.
CGTCGGCGCCGGTCCCGCGGGAATGGAATGCGCGATCGTGCTCGGCAAACGCGGTTTCCGCCGTGTCCATCTCGTTGAGGAAGCGGCCGAGATCGGCGGTGCGATGCGATGGATCCCGCGTCTCCCCGGCCTTGGTGAGTGGGGACGCGTCCTCAACTGGCGGTCGGTCCAGTTGTCGAAGCTGCCCAACGTCGAGACGATCACGTCGACCCGGCTGGACGCAGCGGCGGTGCGTACGTATGGAGCCGAGCTCGTCGTCATCGCCACCGGCGCGCGGTGGGCGCCCGACGGCGTGAACTACCTCACCCATGCGCCGATCCCGGGAGCGGACGCCTCGCTTCCGAACGTGCTGACGCCCGAGCAGGTGATGCTCGAGGACAAGCGGCCGGCCGGCGAGCGCGTCATCGTCCTCGACGCGGAGGGATACTTCACGGCCGCGGGGCTCGCCGAGAAGCTCGCGGGAGAGGGGTACGCGGTCGAGCTCGTAACGCCGCTCGACCGGATTGCGCCGATCTGCGACGAGACGCTTGAGGGGCCGCTCCTCCGGCGCCATCTCCACGCGGTTGGCGTCGGCCTGCAGACCGGTGTTATGCCGACGTCGATCGAGCCGGGTCGGGTGACAGCGCGCGACGAGTTCGACGAGGAGCTCACGCTCACTGCCGACGCAGTCGTGCTCTGCACCCAGCGATTGTCGAACGAGGAGCTATTCCTCGAGCTGAAGCGCGATGACAACGCGCTTCGCTCGGAAGGGATCGAAGCCGTTTACCGGATCGGCGACTGTGTCGCCCCTCGGATTGTCGCCGAGGCGATCTTCGACGGACACCGGCTCGCGCGGGAGATCGACTCCGATGACCCCTCCGTACCCCTTCCGTACAAGCGCGAACGAGCGGTCTTCGACCCCGTCCGGACCGCCTGACGCGCTCTCGTACTTGCACGTATGCCGGCGACGGAAAACCCGCTAGAACGGGGTTTCCGCAGCGCGCCTGGGAGGATTCGCGTCCTTGAACTCGACGGCGAACCAGTGATGTCCCTCCGCTACGCGGAGCGGCGTGCCCTTGAGGATCTTACGCTCGGGGCGGGACCATGGTTTGTCGCCGAGGCCTTCAGCGACAGGGCGGCAACGAGGACAGACCAGGGTGCGATGTGGAGAGAGCGTACGTCGGCTAGGCGCGAGCTACGTCGGCTACGCCGCGGGCGGGGCGACCCGCGCCCGAACGAGGCCCGCCCGAGACGGGCGATCATTGCCAGGTCGCCGTCGAACCTCGCCTTTGGGCCGAAAGGCGAAATCGAGACCTCAGTAGGCGCCGGCCGCCGGAAGAGACCCAAGCGGAGTTATCTCGACACTCGCTCCACGAACTTCACGCGGTCGATCCGGTCGGCACGTGCGCGGTCAACGCCGGCGCCACCGTTCAGGAAGTCGCGCCGGCCGTCGCGGGCGAAGATCGAGTCATGTCCGCTGCCGCCACGGATCGAGTCGCTACCCGCGCCTCCCGTCAGGGCGTCGCCAGCGGCGTCGCCGAAGAGCACGTCCGCGCCGCGACCGCCAAGGACGCGATCCCGGCCGAGACCGCCGCGGATGCGATCGCGACCACGATCCCCTGAGAGCAGATCGGGCCCCGGGCCGCCGACGAGGATGTCGTTCCCGTCCCCGCCGCGAACGGAGTCTGCACCGGCACCCGCGCGGACGTGGTCATCGCCTCCGCCGCCCGAGACAGTGTCGGCACCTCCGAGGGCGCAGATGACGTCGTCGCCTGCTGTTCCGACAAGGACGTCCGGGTCCCCCGTCCCGACGAGCGTGCAGGGTAAGACGGCAGGCGGTGGCGGAGGGGGCGGAGCAAGGGTCGTGCGGAAACTCATGCTCTGTCCGTAGCTCGTTCCCGAGGCGTTCGAGCCGGCGAGGCGGTAGAAGTAGGTTGTATCGGGCGCGAGGCTCGAGATCGTCGCCGTGATCGACACCGCTGCGATTCCCGGATCCAGCCTCTGCTCGGGAGTTACCGCGCCGTAGCTCGTCGTCGTCCCGTACTCGAACCAGTACGTGGTCGCCGCTGCCATCGGGTTCACGGAGCCGGCGACGGTCGCTCCGGCGTGCCCCAGGTCCGTCGCGGCGCCAGTAGCGATGATCGGCGGCCCGAGGTCGACTCCCTCGCAATCGGCTGCAACGACGTCGAGCTCGTCCACGAAGACGCTGTCGGCGCCCTCGCCGCAGAAGAGCTCGTCGCGAACCCCGTCGCGGCTCTTGATCGTGTCTTCTCCCGCTCCTCCGCGCAGGATGTCGGCGCCGGGCCCGCCGTCGAGCGTGTCGTTTCCGTCGCGGCCTTCCAGGACGTTGTCCTGGACGAGCATCGCGACGAGAACATCGTCGCCGGAGCCGCCAAAGACGACCTCAACCGTCTCGTCCACCGTATCGCCTTCGCTCGCTTCGCCGTCGTCCACATTGCGGATGTGTTCGGAAAACATGCCGTTCAGCGTGACGGTGATCGGCGCGGTGCGCGACGAATAGTCCGCCACGTCGACTCCGTCGCCGATGCCTATCGACGGCGCGTGGCCAAGCAAGTCGTCGGCGCCGGTTCCGCCGTCGAGGACGTCGCTTCCCGGACCGCCGCGCAGAATGTCGCGGCCGGCGCCGCCGAGCAGGACGTCGGCGCCCTCCCAACCGGAGAGGACGTCGTTCTCGCCGTGCCCGATTAGGGTGTCCGCCCCCGCGCGGCCTTCGAACGTGTTTCGCCCCTCGCTCCCCACGATCAGGTCGCCTGCGCGTCCGCCCCGGACGTGCTCCACCCCCGTCACTGTGTCTCCCTCGCCGACTTCGCCGTCGTCGCCGACTTCGCCGTCGAGGTCGACAGTCACCGGACTCGTCCTGTCGACGTAGAGCACGAAGTCATGTTCGCCCTCCCCTCCGTCGATCAGGTCTGCGTCGGCGCCCCCCGAGAGGTGGTCAAGGCCGCCGCCGGCGTGAAGCGTGTCGCTCCCGTCGCCCCCGTCGAGGTGGTCGCGGTAGTCGCCGCTTGAGGAGAGCGTGTCGCTGCCGGGGCCACCATGCGCACTGGTCCCACCTGAGTCGGCCTCGAGCGTGTCGTTACCCTCTTCGCCCTCCATGGCGACAGCTCCACGTAAGGTGTCGTCGCCCGCTCCGCCGCGGACGAGCGTGTAGGTGCGGATGTCATAGCGAACGTCGACGAAGTCGTCCCCGTCTCCCACGTCGATACTCCCTTGTTGCGTACGGCATGTGACGGTGTGTGCGTTGACGGAAGAGCAGTGATCGCCGGCACGTATCTCGGCGCCGTTGTCATGCAGCGTCACGGATGTGAGTGCCTCGAACTCGACCCAGAGCTCGTTCCACTCGCCGGGATCGGCGGCGTAGGACGTCCACACACCGTTCGACCAGGCATCCGCGGCGAAGGCAGCGGGAGCCGCGGCAGCAGCGAGCGCCAAAGCGAAGCAAGCCGCGGCGACGCGACGCAGTCTGCGTCGACGGGATGCCGAACGGTGTTCTGGACGCGTTGACTGCAACGTCCCATTCTCTCCCGATCAACCGGCTCGCTCGCCCTCCGATTGGGGAGGATCGACT
>JALZEM010000061.1 GCA_030862005.1 Actinomycetota bacterium
TCCACATTCAGTTCCTACTGCGGCCCGTCTGACTCGTAAGGAGTTCATCGGAATGAGAACCTGCGGCTTCCTCCGGCGTCTAACCGTCCTCTCCATCGCGGCGCTTGCGCTCGGCCTGGGCGCTTCCCAGCCCGCTTTCGCCTCTACAGGCTGCCCCGACCGTCAACTCGACCGACCCTTCCTGCCCTGGCTCGACCCGGTGTACTACACGCTCGCGCCCAACGGCGGACTCGAGAGCGGTACGGATGCGTGGTCGCTGGGCGGCGGCGCGAGGGTCGTGCTGGGCAACGAGAGGTTCAACGTCCGCGCCGCGGGCGACCAGTACTCGCTCTTCCTTCCGTCCGGCAGTTCGGCCACGACAGGCACGACCTGCGTCGAGATCCTCGACGGCACGATGCGGTTCTTCGCCATGAACACCGGATCATTGCTCTCGTCCCTCAAAGTCGAGGTCCTCTACACCGATGCGTTCGGCACGCCTCGCGCGCAAACGATCGCGCTCATGCTCGCGGGCGCCCGCTGGCAGCCGACTCTACCGACGGCTCTTCTGGCGAACCTGGTCCACCCGCCTCTCCTCACGGACGGCAAGGTCGAGGTGGCATTCCGTTTCACGCCTCTGGGGGGCCTGAGCGGGTGGAGGATCGATGACGTCTACGTCGATCCCTTCAAGGGCCGCTGACCGACTGCGGCCGGCGAACGACTTCGAAACGGAGGGACGAGCGTGGCGACTGACCGTCAGTCTGTGCTAAAGCGAGCCCTGCGGGGAGAGCGGACGAGTGTTGCCGTAGGCGACGCTCGCCCGGGCTCGGCGGCGGCCCCGGCTCTCGCCGATGAACGCGTCGTCGAGGAAGCCCGGAAGCGCCGCCCGAGCAGGCCGAGCGGCCGTGACCTTTGGACGTCGGCCGTTCTCGGCGGTTCCTTCGTCGCCGTTGCGGTCGCGGTCGCGGCAATGCTTCCCTCGCAGCGCGCACCGTCGCTCCTGCTCGCTGGGTTGCTGGTGGGCGCATATGCCGTTCTTTCCCGGGTTGACCTGGAGGTTGGATCCGGCTCGGCCGTGCCGACGCAGCTCGTGTTCGTGCCGATGCTCTTCATGCTTCCCCTACCGCTCGTGCCACTTTGCGTCGCGGCCGGCTATGTCCTCGGTGCAGTTCCTGACTACGTGGCCCACCGCGTGCATCCGGCGCGTTTCCTCGTGCTTCTCGCCGGTTCGTGGTTTTCGATCGGACCCGCCCTCGTCCTCGCGCTCTTCACGACAGGTGCGCCGACGTGGAATGACACACCCTTGTACCTGGCCGCGCTCGCCGCACAGTTCGGCCTCGACTTCATGAGCTCGTCGGCACGCGAGCGGATCGCGTTCGGGCTCTCGCTGCGAGCGCTGCTGCCGTCACTCGCGTGGGTCTACGCACTCGACTGCTTCCTTGCCCCGATCGGGCTCGGCGCCGCGTTCGGCGGGGTGGAGGCGTTACTGATCGTCCTCCCGCTCGCGGCGCTGCTCGCCGTCCTGGCGCGCGATCGACGCGTGCGAATCGACCGAGTGCTCGAGTTCGACCAAGCGTACCGCGGCGCGCGCGACGAGGCGCACCGCGACGACCTGACGGGGTTGGCGAACCGCCGCAAGCTCGTCGCCGACCTCGAACGCGCCTTCGCCCAGCCGGATCCTGGCAAGGAGCACATCCTCATCCTCTACGACCTGAACGGCTTCAAGTACTACAACGACATGTTCGGCCATCCGGCCGGCGACGCCCTGCTCAGACGGCTGGGCGTTAAGCTCGCGGGCGCCGTCGAGCCCTATGGTTCGTCGTACCGCCTCGGCGGCGACGAGTTCTGCGTGCTGGCCGCGGTGCCGGCCGGGGCGGTCGAGACGCTGCTCGACGCCACGGTCGGCGCTCTCTCGGAGGACGGCGACGGCTTCTCAGTCTCCAATTGCTTCGGCGCCGTATTCCTTCCCGCGGAAGCGGCCGACTCGTCGTCGGCGCTTCAGCTGGCCGACCGGCGGCTCTACTCCCAGAAGCACGCGACGAAGCTCGGGCGCGGGCAGCCGCACGAGGTCTTGCTCGAGGCGCTCTTCGAGCGGGATCCCGAGTTGCGTGCCCACGTGCAGGGCGTCGCCAACCTGTCAGCGGCCGTCGGTCGGCGCCTCGGCCTGAACTCAGAAGATCTGGAAGAGCTCATCATCGCCGCGCAGCTCCACGATGTCGGCAAGATCGCGATCCCCGATGCGATTCTGCAGAAGCCGGGCCCTCTCGACGAGGCGGAGTGGACGCTCATTCGTCAGCACACGGTGATCGGGCAACGGATCCTGGGCGCCGTCCCCGCCCTGCACGGCGTCGGAACGATCGTCCGCGCGACGCACGAGCGCTGGGACGGAGCGGGCTACGTCGACGGGCTCGCGGGCCAAGCTATACCGCTCGCCGCCCGCATCATCGCCGTTTGCGACACGTTCGCCGCGATGACATCGGACCGGCCGTACGGGGGCGCCGTGAGCGTTGAGGACGCCTTCACGGAGCTCCGGCGATGCGCGGGTACACAGTTCGATCCAGACGTCGTCCGTGTCTTCTGCGACGAGGCTGTCCGAGCGGAAACGAACGGCCTCGTGCTGGCGGAGGTGGCATAGCTACCCTCCGGCTCGACTGCGTCGAGGTGTCCGGGCCCTTGCTAGAAGAAAGGATCGCCGTCACGCCGATGCGCGGCCGGCCCGGCGAGATCGCCGACCGCCACGTCCGCTCTTTCTGCAGCACCGAGCCGATCGCGCGGCTTGCTCGTCGACCGTCCGCGCGCGCCGCTCTCGCGACCGCTGGCGATCGAAGCTGAGCTCTCCGCGGTGGAAGCGCCGATCGAGTGGCATGTGTCAACGCTCGCCGACGGTGCTCGAGCGCGGCTCCGGATCTCGTCCCGCGTGCGCCGGACGCCCGCTGGACAGCTACGGCGTCCTGAACCGGTCGACGATTTCCTCCTCGCGAGCCACGACGGAGACCGCTGCAAGCGCGGGGACCATCCGCAACCTCGTCGAGTCCGGCGGGCGCGGGCCCGGTTGGGCACGGGAGCGAAATGGTTACAACGGCTGGGCGGTCTCACGGGAACGCGACGTTGCTGTGATCCGGCGGACACGCGTGCGACCGACGAGCGGCTCACCCGGTTTGCCGACCAGCTGAACGCGGACAACCACTAGGCGCCGTCTCGTGTCGCGCGCGAAGTGGACCGGGGCGGCGCGGCTGCGGCTCCACGCTCGTGTGCCGGCAGGGACGGCCGGCAGAACCCCGGCCCACTTTGCGCGTTGCGGCGACTGTAACGAGGCTGCAACGAGTTGGACGAAAATGTTCCGCTCTTTGCGGTGAAAACTCGCTTTCTCCCCAAAAAGCGCCCTAGCCCTGTGGATGCTTCCGTGGAAAGATGCTGGCGAAGGCGCGAGGCGGGCTGTGCGGCAGCCGCGACTCGCGCCTTTCACTGCGCCGCGGAGTTCGGGCGTTCTGCGAGCGCATCGGCCTCGCACTCGAGCCGTTCGCGCCTCATCGCGAACGCGGCACCCGCCCCGAGCGCGAGTTCGTCGTCGTCGTTCCGCGCAGCAGCGGCAAGACGACTCTCCGGCTCACTTTGCGGCTGCCGGCGACATGCGTCATCCGCGTTTCCTTAGCGGACGGGAAGCGACGTCGTCGTCGTCTGATAGCCGGACTTCGTGGCTCGGACGTAGACGCGGCCGTACCTCGTCGCGCGGACGGAGAACGCCGCACGACCGAGGCTCGTCGTGTACTTGCAGCGAGTAGTGATGCCCGCGCCCCACAGGCAGACCCTCGCGCTTCTGATCGCAACGCGAGTCGCGTCCGTCGCGGCGATCGTGATCGTCTTGTACATACCTCGTTGCGGATACCCGGACGCCGACAGGCGCATGATCTTCGGGAGCGCGAACGTCTGCGGCGTCGTGAAGTCGCCGAGGTTCCGGTCGTCGTCCTCCATCGCGACGCGCCAGTAGTACCTGCCGCCGTTCGTGTACTGCGTCTTGATCAGGAGCGGCGCGAAGTTCGTCGTCTCCGTGTAGGCGTTGTCGACGAAGCTCGCGAAGTCCGCGCGTGTCGAGATCTGGACCTTGTATCGCTTGGCGCCAGGCCTCGGGTTCCATGACATGACGACGCGCTTGGGCCCGAGCTCGGACTGGGCGCCGCTCGGCTCCGGCATCGTGTGCGCGTAGTCCTGAAGCGCCGAATACGGCCCCGGGACGACGCCGCCCGTCTTGGCGGGGAAGTTCGCGCGCACTTCCCAGCGGAGGATCCCGGAGCCCGTCCACTTGGCGAAGGAGAAGGCATGCGAGGGGAGCTTCGTCGCCAACTTGTCGTCGCCGTCGGCCTCGATCCAGTGGATGTCGTACGAGACCGCGCCCGGGACCGGCTCCCATTCCCACGTCGGGATCGTCGAGCCGCTCGTCGGGTTGCTCGGGTTCATCACGGGAGCCGGAAGCTGCTTCTGGAACGTTCCCGTCTGAGACCATGTCAGCCCGGTGGGTGTCGGGTCGTCGTCCGCGTCCGCGCGCACGCGCCAGTAGAGCGTCGTGTTCGACGGGTACGTGGTCGAGCTTGTATACGACGTCGCGGCCGTGACGATGTTGTCCTTGAGGTTCGCGCTCGCGAAGTTCGCGTCGTCCGAGACCTGGAGCTGGTAGCGTCGCGCGCCTTCGGCGGGCGTCCAGCGGAACATCGTCGGCACGCTCATCGACGCACCCGTCGCCGGCGCGAGCTGGACGGGCGCGACCGTCTGCTTCTCGAACGCCGCCGCCGCGGCGTCGAGCGGGTTGCCGACTGCCCCGTCTCCACTGGCCTCGATTGCGGGCAGAACGACCCAGTAGTACGACGTCGTCTCGTCCTCGTACGTCGTAAGCGAGCCCCCCTGACGCGGCGCGTACGCCGGGGCGCGGACGAACGCATAGTCCTCGATCGTCGTGAAGTTCGGATCCTTCGCGACGATCACGAAGTAACTTTGCTTCCCGGCGATCGGCTTCCACGTGAAGTATGGCATCCGCCGGCTCACGGAGCCGCGTGCCGGAGTCACGTAGTCGTTCGCGCCGAGGTATCCGGTGTTGCAGGACGGCGTGCACGCGCCTCCGGTGGGGTAGCCCGTGAACTCGAATGCCCAGCCGGCCCCGGTGTCGAGGTACGTGAAGTCACCGAAGATCGTCGTCTCGTCGTCACGGTTACGCGGGCGGACGCGGGCGCAGTACTTCGTCCCCGCGAGGACCTGCCTGGCGCCGTCGTTCGCCAGTGGCACGTCAGACGGTCGAGGAAATGGGACATTTGCGCCCCCGGGCCCGAGCGGGGTCCACGCGGTCGTCGTCGTGGCGCTGAGCCATTTTCCGGACGCGCTCCAGTTGCACATCGTGTTCGCGTCGTCGTAGACGGTGACCTCGACCTGGTAGGCCGAGGCTCCCGGAACGGGGTCCCACTTCAGGATCGGAACCTGCGTCTGATAGCCCGCGGCTGCGCCGTCCACGTCCGTCCCCGCGTCGGCGAGGTTGTCCGCCATGTGGAGGTTCTTAACGCTCGGCGGCTCGATCGTCGGGACGCTGTCGAAATTCTTGAGGAACGGCGTGCCTTCGTTCCAGACGCCGGTGTTGCCCGCGGAGTCGACGGCGCGCACGCGCCAGTAGTACGTGTTGTTCGGAAGGAGGATATCCGGCGAGAGGGACGTGCCGATCGTCGAGATCGGGGTGCCAAAGCGGATGGGGTCGCAGCAGACCTTGGACCCTGTCGCCCAGTCGACCGACGGGTTGACCTCGACCTCGTATCCCGCCGCGCCGGGGACGGGATCCCACGAGAACTGTGGGTCGACGAGCTCGGCTGCGCTCGCGAGATCCGTGAAGGTGGTGGCCGTCGTCGAAGGCCATGTCCACGTGAAGCTGGCGGTGGGAGAGGGATTCCCGGTGTGCCCCTCCGCGTCGATCGGCGTGACGTTCCAGTAATAGGTCCCAGGCGAGAGCGGCTGCGACAGGGTGAACGTCGTCGCAGCGGTCTCGATCGGTTCTGACCAGACGAGGGAGCCGAGGGCGGGGTCGGTCGCGACCTTGACGCTGTACTTCATCGCGCCTGCGACGATCGTCCAGCGCAGCTTGAACGGATCGGTGGGGTAATTGAGGGTTGCTCCGTCGTCCGGCGCGAGGAGCGATGGCCTGCCGGTCCACGCCATTTCGAGCCACCGCACCTCGGACCATGTGCCGAGGGCGCCGGTGCTCGAGATCGCACGGACACGCCAGTAGTACGTCCCGTTGTTCAGAAGCGTGTAGAAGGGCATGAAGAGCGTCGCACGCGTGTTCTTCGTCTGGAAGTTCGCCTGGTCGGAGTTGAACCCGGCGTCGGCCGAGAGCTCGAACTCATAGGTCGAGGCTCCCGCGACGGGGTTCCAGCCGAAGGCGGGGAGGAGGTCGACGGCGGCGGCGTCATTCGGTCCCGTCAACGTGGGTGCGCCGAGAGCGGCTCCTGCGGGACCGACCCAAACGAGCGCCACCCCAAGCGCCGCTGCCAGAGCGAGCGGGCGAGCGAATCGTCTTCCGGCGGCACGGATCCGAGCCATACAGTCCCTTTGAGAGCCCCGGCCGCAGGGTGCTCGTCGTGGTTTATCTCCCACCCTCGGCCGTTTCCGGCCCGCCGGCTATCCCTCGCGTGAGGGGAATCCCCGTACGATCGGCCGCGTGGGGACCGCAGGGGCCACGGTCGCGGTCGACGTGGGTCGGCGCGTGTTCGAGCGCACCCCAGCTGCGTTTCTCATCGTCGCCGCAGCGTTCTCCGTCCAGAGCGGCGCCGCGCTGGCGACGACGCTGTTCGAAGAGATCGGTACCGCAGGAACCGTCTTCCTGCGCACCGCGTTCGCGGCGGTCATCCTTGTCGGCGTCTTTCCGGCCGTCCGCCGGCGCCGCCGGTGGGGCCCGCTCCGTTACGTCGTCGGGCTCGGCATCGCGCTCGCGTGCGTGAACTCGCTCTTCTACGCGGCGATCGAACGCGCGCCACTCGGCGTGGCGGTGACGGTCGAGTTCCTCGGTCCGCTCGCGGTCGCCGTTGCGGGCTCGCGGAGGCGTATCGACTTCCTCTGGATCGTCCTCGCGGGGGGAGGAGTCGCGCTCCTCGGGAGCCCGACGCTCGATGTCGACCGCGTCGGACTGCTCCTCGCGCTCGCGGCTGGGTTCTTCTGGGCCATGTACATCGTGATCGGGAAGCGCCTCGGGGAGACGTGGTCGCTCGGCGAGGGGCTCGCCCTCTCGATGGCGATCGCCGCCGTCCTCGTGGCGCCGCCCGGCGTCGTCTCCGGCGGCATCGACCTGTTCACGCCGCGATTGCTCATGCTCGGGCTGGCTGTGGCCGTCCTTGCCTCGGCCGTCCCGTACGTCCTCGAGCTTGTCGCGCTCCGGCGGCTCAAGACCTCGACGTTCGGGATTCTCATGAGTCTCGGCCCGGCCGTCGCGGCGCTCGTGGGAGCCGTCTTCCTCTCGCAGCGGCTCGGCGCGCTCGAGCTCCTCGCGGTCGCGTGCGTCGTCGTCGCCTCGATTGGCGCAAACCGGGCGCGGCCACCGGTGCCCGGCGAGCCGTGACCATTGGGACTAAGCTGACGCGAAACGGGGGATAGACGTTCGATGGCGACGGACCAGGCGACAGACGCGCAGATCGAAGCCTTGCTCGACCGCGGAGAGGAGCAGGGCTGCATCGACCTGACGGAGCTGAACCAGCTCGTTCACGCGCTCGAGCTCGACGACGGCGAAGTCGAGCGTCTCTACGAGCGCGTCGACGAGCGCGGGATCGAGCTTCACGACGATTGCGGCCGGGAGAGCGTCCACGCGAGCTACGTCAACGGGGATCTGGCCGTCTCGACGACGGACGCTCTGCAGCTTTTCCTCAACGAGGTGGGACGTTACGAGCTCTTGACGGCCGAGCAGGAAGTCGAGCTCGCCAAGCGGATCGAACGGGGGGAAAAGGCGGCCAAGGACCTTATGGTCAACGCGAACCTGCGCCTCGTCGTCTCGATCGCGAAGAAGTACCAGGGCCACGGCCTCTCGCTCCTCGACCTGATCCAGGAGGGCATCATCGGCCTCATTCGGGCGGTCGAGAAGTTCGACTGGCGCCGCGGCTACAAGTTCTCGACGTACGCGACGTGGTGGATTCGTCAGGCGGTGCAGCGCGGCGTCGCGAACAAGGCGCGGACGATCCGGATCCCCGTCCACATCGTCGAACGCGAGCAGCGACTGGGCCGGGCCGAGCGCGAGCTGACGGCGAGGCTCGAGCGCGACCCGACGGACGAGGAGGTCGCGAAGGCGGCGAAGCTTTCCGTCAAGCAGGTGCGCGAGGTGCGCGGCGCCGCGCGCGCGGTCGCGAGTCTCGACAAGCCGATCGGCGAGGACGAGAGCACGGCGTTCGGCGACCTCTTCGCCGGACACGCGGCGGAGCCGGAGGAAGAGGTCCACGTCAGTCTGCGCGAGGAAACCCTGCGTCACGCCGTTGCCGATCTGCCGGAGCGCGAGCGCGCCGTGATCGAGCTTCGCTACGGCATCGACGGCGGCGACCCGCAGTCGCTCGAGGAGATCGGGCGGCGGCTCGGGCTCACTCGGGAGCGCGTGCGTCAGATCGAAGCGCAGGCGCTCGAACGCCTTGCCGTCAACCGCGAGATCGAAGCGTTCCGCGAAGCGGCATAGCGCCCGCCAGCGGCGGACGCGGTCGGTCACCGGCGAACAGCGCTAAACGCGGTCGGTGAGGCCGCCGACGCCGGCCTGCTCCGCGCAATGGGCGCAGCAGAACATCCGCCCGTCCGATTCGACGCCGTGGCCGACGATCTTGCAGCCGCAATGTCCACACGCCGGCGCGAGCGCGTGGATCGCACATTCGAAGCTGTCGAACGTGTGGCTGGCACCGTCGGCGGTGCTGACCTCGAACGCCTTGTCGTAGTCGTTCCCGCAGACCTCGCAGCGCGCCATGACGCGATCCTACAACCGCCCGCCCGGCTGGCGCCGCACGAACGTATGTTCTACACTGACGCTGTGGCGCGCGCCACGTACATGGAGGACACGTGCAAGAGTGCGCTCAACCGCGTGCCCGAGGAGAGCCGCGTTCCCTTCCGCTGGACGATCAACCCGTATCGCGGTTGCACCCACAGCTGCCACTACTGCTTTGCCCGGGCCTTCCACACCTATCTCGACCTCGACATCGGCGACGACTTCTCTTCGAAGATCGTCGTCAAGACGAACCTCGTGGACGTCCTTCGCCTCGAGCTCGCGTCGTCAAAGTGGACGGGGGAGACGATCGCGATGGGAACGGCGACCGATCCGTACCAGCACTGCGAGGGGCGCTACAAGCTGACGCGTCGCGTCGTCTCGGCACTCGCCGACTTCGAGAATCCGCTCTCGATGCTCACGAAGTCGACGATGATCGTACGCGACCTCGATGTCTTCTCTCGGCTCGCGGAGGTCGCGGACGTCACCGTCTCGATGAGCGTCGGCACGCTCGACGAGAACGTTCGCCGCGTGGTAGAGCCGGGAACGCCGCCCGGCCGGAAGCGGCTCGAGATCC
>JALZEM010000066.1 GCA_030862005.1 Actinomycetota bacterium
GGGGGACTGCCCCGCCTCAAGGTCTCACGCGCGTCCGAGTCCGACACGCCGCATGACCGGCCTCGTCCTCGTTGAGCGAGAGGAGCCGATCGCGGTCGTCCTCCTGAATCGGCCCGACGTCCTGAACGCGCTGAACGAGGAGGTCATGGCCGAGCTCGTCGCGGCCCTCATCGAGCTCGACGACGACGAATCCGTCCGATGCGTCGTCCTCGGTGGCTCGGAGCGCGCGTTCGCCGCTGGCGCGGACATCGGTGAGATGGCCGATTCGGGCGCGATCGACATGTACCACGCGCGCCGCATCGATAAGTGGGACGCGATCCGGCGGTTGCGGACGCCGGTCGTCGCCGCCGTCTCGGGTTTCTGTCTCGGCGGGGGAAACGAGCTCGCGATGGCCTGCGACCTGATCGTCGCGTCCGAGACGGCGAAGTTCGGGCAGCCGGAGACGAGCCTCGGGATCATCCCCGGCGCGGGCGGGACGCAGCGCTTGACGCGTGCCGTCGGGAAGGCGAAGGCGATGGACGTGATCCTGAGCGGCCGGTTCCTCGACGCCGACGAGGCGGAGCGCGCCGGGCTCGTGGCGCGTGTGGTTGCGCGCGAGGCCTGGCTGGAAGAGGCGAAGCGGGTCGCTCGCGAGATCGCGGCCAAGGGGCCGGTCGCCCAACGCCTGGCGAAGGAGGCGGTGAACCGCGCCTACGACGCGGCGCTCGAGGTCGGCCTCGACTTCGAGCGGCGCTCGCTCTACCTCGCGTTCGCGTCTGAGGACGCGCGCGAAGGGCTGTCCGCGTTTGTCGAGAAGCGCAAACCCGATTTCAAGGGCCGCTGAGGAAGGCTCTGTTAAGACAATTCCGTTCGTGAAGCGGCACGGACGGTCTGCCACAGGTGCGCTTTTGAGCGTTACGCTCGAGCGTGAGCAGGGGGCGGGTCGGGACCCGTAGTCAGACGCGAGCGTCTTGAAGGCGGCGCCGGGTCAGGGGTCGCGGCCGGGCGCCTCGACGCGCGGAGCCACGGGACGTACGCAGGCATGATCTAGCGGTGCGAGCGTTTGCGCGCCTGCTCCTCCCGTTCAGCCTCGAGCTCGATCCTCTTGTCGTGATCTGGGTCCTCGCGGTCGGACGTACGACTCAGGTCGTCGTGGAGCTCGGCGAGCACGAGCGCCGTGTCGTGCGCGACACCTCGCCCGCTCCGGGAGCGTCATGACGGCGGCGACGGTTGCATCTCGAACCGGCGGCGGTGTCTTGACGATCACCCTCAACCGCCCGGACGTGCTGAACGCGTTCAACGCGGAGATGCACGAGGGACTCCGGCTCGCGCTCAACGAGGCGCGAGACCCCGACGTCCGCGCCGTGGTCGTCACAGGAGCGGGCCGCGGCTTTTGCGTCGGGCAGGATCTCCGCGAGTTCCGGGACGAGGCGGGCGACGTCGCCCTCCGCCTCCGCACGCAGTACCACCCGAACGTGCTCGCGCTTCGCTCGCTCGAGAAGCCGGTGCTCGCGGCCGTCAACGGGCCCGCGGCGGGTGCAGGCCTGTCCCTCGCGTGCGCCTGCGACATCCGGATCGCGTCCGACCAGGCGGCCTTCGTGCCGGCGTTCATCAACGTCGGCCTGATCCCCGATTCGGGCGGATCGTTCTTCGTCACGCGCCTCCTTGGATACGCCCGCGCGTTTGAATGGCTGACCTCGGGCCGGAAACTCACCGCTGCGGAGGCCCAGGCCTGGGGCCTCGTTTCCGAGGTCGTCGAGCACGGCCGCCTGCACGATCGGGCGGCGGAGCTTGCCGCCGCGCTGGCGGCGATGCCCACGCGCGGGATCGGGATGACGAAGCGCCTTCTCGATCGCGCGGCGACGGCTGCCCTCATGGACCAGCTCGAGCTCGAGGCGCAGCTTCAGGCCGCGGCGACGAACACGGCGGACTTCAGCGAAGGCGTGGCGGCATTTCTCGAGAAGCGCGATCCGCGCTTCACCGGTCGCTAGCCCTCTTCAGCGCAGACGTCGAGGCCGATACCCGCAGCGATACGATCGGCCTCTTCCTCGTTCTTCTCCGCTTCGGACGCGAGTGACTGGATCCTCTGCTCGTCGCCTTCCTCGGCCGCTTGGCCCAGCTCCTCGATCAGCTCGAGGTTCCTGTCGTTTCGCTCGAACCATTTGCTGACGTCCGCCTCGAGCTCCTCAGGCGGCTCGAGAGCCTTCAGCTCCCGGTAGCCCTCGCGTGCGATCGGGAGCCCCTCGTCGACGAGCTCCTTCAGCCCCTGGACGTTCTCGGGCTCCGGCAGCGCGTCCAGGCGCTTCTGGTACTTCGCGCAGATCGCGTCCGCCTGCTTCACGTACTCGTCGCGGGAGAGGCGATCGTCGCCGCCGCCGCAGCCGCCGGCGGCGATCAACGCAACCGCAACGACCGCGCACCCGCGCACCCCGCAGAGCTTACTGACCGTTCGGCGGTCGTCCGCTGCGTTCGTCGCGTCCGCTGCGTCGTCCGGGCCTCAACTCGACGACGAGCTCGCATCCGAGCGCCGAAGCGATCCGAAGCAACGTGTCGATCCGCGGCGGCCGACCGCCTGACTCGAGCCGAGCGATTGCAGACTGGGTCGTGCCGCACAGAGTCGCAAGCTCCGCTTGCGAAAGGCCGCGTTCGCGGCGTCGTTCAACGACCTGATCGGCGATCCGCGCGAAGAACCATCCGTCTTCGGCATGGGCCAGGCGCTGCCGCAACCGTTCGACGGCCGGCTTCGTTCGCGCTTTCCTGTCGAAACGGTCTTGACGCATATCTCAACAATGCTATATATCAAAGGTGAGATAGCGGAGCCAGGGAGACCAACGTGAGCCCGACCGATCGAGAACGCCTTTGGGAGCTCGAAGCCGAGGTGAACAACCTCAAGCGTCGCCTCGCGCAAATCGAGCGAGAGGTTCGCCCAGGAGGCGCAACCGAATCGTCCTCGCCTGCCGTCGCGTTGCGGGCGCGACCTCCCGACCGCAGCGAGGCGCTCGACCCGCGACCCGCGCTCCCGCGTCCGGCGCCGGCGTTCCGGCCCGTCGTCCGCCCGACCATCGACATCGAGGACCTGCTCGGAGGCCGGGTCCTGGCCCTGGTCGGAGGTCTCGCCGTCTTGCTCGGGCTCGCTTTCCTGGTCGCCCTCGCAGCCGACCGCGGATGGCTCGATGAGACCGCCCGCGTCGCGCTCGCTTTCTCAGCATCCGCTGCGCTCGTCGGGTCCGGCGCGTGGCTCTACGAGCGGAAACAACGGAGTCAGGCCGCGCTAGCGGCGGCCGGGACGGGAATGGCCGGCCTCTTCCTTTCGCTCGGCGCAGCGACTGCGCTCTACGAGCTTGTCCCAACGATCCCCGGCCTCGTTACGGCCCTCGCGATCGGCGCGGCCGCGACCGCCGTGTCGCTTCGGTGGAACTCGCGCACCGTCGCTGCGCTCGGGATTCTCGGAGCGCTCGTGTCGCCGACCTTGACCGGCTCACTCTCGACGACCGAGGCCGTCGCCTTCCTCGCGGTCGCCTACGCGGCCGCTTGTGCCGTCGTTGTATGGCGCCGCTGGGAGTGGCTCCGGATCGCGGCCTTCGCTGTGGCGATGACCGAGCTCGTCGTGTGGGCGCTCGACGACCGACCGGTTGAGGAGCTCGTGACGGCGCTTGGTGCCTTCGGGCTTCTCAATCTCGTCGCTGCCGTCGGCCATGAACTGCGCGTGCCCGCCGAGCGGCTACTGGGCCCGAGCGCCCTGCTTGTCTCGGCCAGCGCGATCGTCGTCGGCGGTATCGGCGCTCTTGCACTTGGCGACGAGTACGGGATCCGCGCGAGCGGCATCTGGCTCGCGGGGCTTGCGGGCGTGCACGCCGTCTTCGGCTTCGGGTTGCTGGCGCGCCGGCCGAGCCGCGCGGTCGGACTCGTCCTCCTTGGCGCTGCGCTGACCCTCGCGGACGTCGCGTTCGCGATGCTCGTCGACGGCCCAGCGCTCGCGATCGGTTGGGCGGCGAGTGCGATCGCCCTGGCTGCTCTCGCGCGCGGGCGGAGTGGCCACGACGGCCTCGGGCACACAGCGCTAGGTAGTCAGCTCTCGCTGGCTATAGCGCACACGCTCATGTTCGATGCACCACCGGGCTCCGTTGCGAACGGTGAGCCCGAGCGTGACGCGCTCTCGGTCGTCGCGGTGATTGCGGCGAGCGCGTTCGGATGTGCACGGCTCGCCGGCAAGGAGAACAGGACGCGTGAGGTCGTCTTCGACGCCGCCGCCGCCGTCGCACTTGCGTACGTGACCGCAATCGCACTCGACGGTTTGCCGCTCGTCCTCGCCTACGCTGCCGAGGCAGTTGCGCTGGCCGAGGTCGTGCGCCGCACACACGACCGCGTGGCCGAAGGGGCCGCGGCCGGCTTTCTGATCCTCGCAGCGGGTCACATCCTCGCGTTCGAGGCGCCGCCCGACGCGCTCGTCTACGGCGTCGACTCGCTGACCGCGGCGGCGGCGGCGGTAGGCGCCTTCGTCGCAGCGTCACTCCGAATCGCTCGGCGTCTACCGGCCGGCGCCCGCCTTCCACGCCGGGTGTTCGAGCTCGCCGCGGGCGTGGCGGTGCTCTATGCCGGCTCAGTCGGGATCATCGACGCCTTCCAGCCGGGCGAGGATACGCTCGCCACGGGGCTCGGGATCGAGATCCGCCAACAGGGCCAGGCGGTGATGAGCGCGTTCTGGAGCCTGGCCGGCCTGGCGCTCCTCTGGGCCGGCCTGCGGCGGGGCGCGCGCGAGCTGCGCCTCGCGGGGTTCGCGCTGCTTGCGCTCGCCGTCGGGAAGGTCTTCCTCTATGACCTCGCCGCGCTCGAGGCGGAGTGGCGCGTTGTCTCGTTCATCGTCCTCGGCCTCCTTCTGCTCGCCGCCGCGTTTGCGTACCAGCGGATGCGCCGTGACGCCGTTGGCGGGACGGCGTGAGCACTCCTGAGCGACGACCGCGGACGCGTCGCTAGATCGTCTTGAACTGCTCGAACGGCTGGCGGCAGCTCGTGCAGTAGCGGATCGAGCGGCACGGCGTCGGACCGAAGATGTTCTCGAGCTCCGTCTCCCTCGAGCCGCAGTACGGGCAGCGGAAGGCGCCACGCTGCAGCTGGATCAGCTGTGGCACGCCGGCCGACCGCGGCCTCGGCGGGGCGAGGCCGGCCTCACGAAGCTTCCGGCGGCCGGCCGGAGTGATCCGGTCCGTCGACCAGGAGTCGTCCAGGACGACGTGGACGTCTGGCTCGGCACCAAGCGTCCGGACGGCATCCGCCATTCGCTCGCGCATCACCTCGAGCGCGGGGCAGCCGAGGAAGGTCGGCGTGAAAGCGACGCGCACGTGTCCGGCGTCGACCTCGACCTCCCGGACGACGCCGAGATCCACCACAGAGACGACCGGGATCTCCGGATCGGCCACCGCGGCGAGCGCGTCCCAGACGCGGTCGACGGTTACCACGTCGCTCCGGGCGCAGACCGGCGCACCAGCGTCATGTCCTCCCACAGGGCCGGCCAATCGTCCACATGAGCCCCCCGCTCGATCGCTTCGACGGGATCCCGCCCCACGATGAGTGCAAGCTCGTCGCGCTGGCTCGGCTCGAGGAGCCCCAGCGCGTAGGGCCACAGCTCCGCCAGGGCATTATCAAATCGTCGTGATCCGTCGCGCGAGGCCTTGAGGCGCTCAGCCCACATCTGTGCGTGCATGCGATGGTAGGCCTCCTCGCGCTCGATCTTCGCCGCAACGCTGGCCAGCTCGTCCCAGCCGGATTCCTTCAGCGCTGCGACCCGGATCGCGTCCGCGGTCTCGTAGAGGTAGTGCCGCGCGATCGTACGGGCCCAGTCAGGCACGAAGCGGAGCTCGACGAGGGGCGCGCAGCGATACTCCTCGGGCGCGCGGTCGAAAGCGAGCTCGTCGGCGGTCGTCCCAAGCTCGGCCGCAGCGAGCTCGTACAACGCTCGCGCGTGACCGATCTCGCCCTGTGCGATCGACGAGAAGGCGACGTCCTCCTCGAGAAACGGCGCGATCCCGGTCCACTC
>JALZEM010000082.1 GCA_030862005.1 Actinomycetota bacterium
CCGAGGACGAGCGCACCGAGCTCGTTCGCCTGCCGGATGACCGCCTCCCGCTCGGCGGCGACGCGTCATAGTTATAATAAGAGGGTCGCGCGAGCGCCGCTGGCCCAGTCGGCGATCCCAGCGAGTCCGGCCGTCGGTTCGGCGCCTACCTGCTCCGCGAGGCCGGGGCGCGTCCGAAGCGCCTCGGCCAGGCGGCGGGTCTGGGCTTCAAGGTCGGTCGTCTCGCGTTCCGCCGCCTGCACCCGGGCCTCGAGGCGCTTCGATTCTTGCTCGAGCGACGCGAGCCTTCGCTCCGCCGACCGCAGCGCGTCACGCGCGCGAACGGCTCCGCGGCGTGCGGCTGCAATGCGTTCCTCGTCACGCGTGTGCTCGGCATTCTCAAGCTCCGAATCTGCGCTCGCTAACGCCGTCCGGCGCTCCTCCACGATATTGTCCGCGTCCGCCAGCGCCGCGTGGACACGTTCGCGCTCGGCCGGGAGGCGAATCAGGAACGCCTCGAGCCCGACCGCGCGCATGCGCACCCGCTCGGCCTCCGCCGCGAGCTCGTCGAGCTCCGTCAGGAGCGCCGCCACAGTCTCGTCGGCCTTCTCGAGCTCGTGGAGGAACGCGAGCGCGCGGTCGTCCATCGACCTAGTGCCGGCCCGTCACCGGTGAGACCGGCAGTGCGGGCGCGCCGGACAAGACATCACGTCGTGCCTACGAGCTACCTCCAAAAGACCGTTACTTGGAACGCCGTAGCGCGGCGTCACGAGGGTGTCACGCGGAACGCGTCGAAGACGGCGTCGATCGAGCGGAGCGCGTTGAGGAGCGCGCGCAGTGCCTTGATGTCGCCGACCTCCGCGACGTACCAGTTCTTCGCCATCTGATCCTCGACGTGGCCGCCGTACTCGACGATGTTCGCCCCGTGCTCGGCGAACGTCCGCGCCACGTCCTCGAGAAGGCGCGGTCGGTCCCATGAGGTCACGGCGATCTGGACGCGGAAGCTCTGTGACGCGCCGCCGTCCCACTCGACCGGCGTGAAGCGCTCTGGATTCCGCATCAGCGCCTTCACGTTCGGGCAGTCCTCGCGGTGGATCGTGATCCCCTTGCCGAGTGAGATGTAGCCGACGATGTCGTCGCCGGGGACAGGCGTGCAGCATCGCGCGAGCCGGACGAGGACGTCCTCGATGCCGTGGACGTTGATTCCGAAGTTCTGCGAAGCGACGGCATGCCGCGCCTTGGGCCTGAGCGGAAGCGGCTCTTCCTCCGCCACCTCGTCCGTCTTCAACCGGTGGAGGACCTTGTTCGCGACCTGGGACGACTGCAGCTTCCCCGAACCGAGCGCGACGTAGAAATCGTCGGCCTTCTTGAAGCCCATCTCGCGGATCACCTCGGCAAGCAGCGGCGAGCCGGAGACCTTTCTGTATGGAAGGTTGTGCTGCTTGAGCGCGCCCTCGAGCGCGTCACGCCCGCGCTGCTCCGTCTCCTCGCGCGTCTCCCGGCTGAACCATTGCCGGATCTTGTTGCGCGCGCGCGACGAGACGGCGAGGGAGAGCCAGTCACGCGAGGGGCCGCGGCTTGCCTGCTTCGACGTGAGGATCTCGACCGTGTCGCCGCTCTGCAGACGGTAGTGGAGCGGGACGATGCGTCCGTTCACCTTCGCGCCGACGGTGCGGTGACCGACATCGGTATGGACGGCGTAGGCGAAGTCGATCGGCGTCGAGCCCGCCGGAAGCGCTTTGAGCTCGTACTTCGGCGTGAACACGTACACCTCGTCGTCGAAGGCGGTGCGAAAACCGCGCATGAACTCACGCGGGTCCGACTCCTCTTCCTGCCAGTCCATCAGCTGCTTGAGCCAGGCGAGGCGCTCGGGGTCGTCCCGCTTGGCGGGGTCTTTGTAGAGCCAGTGCGCCGCGATACCGAGCTCGGCCCTCTCGTGCATGTCGCTCGTCCGCAACTGGATCTCGAGCGGCTTTCCCTCGGGCCCGAGGACGGTCGTGTGGAGGGAGCGGTACGCGTTCACCTTCGGCATCGCGATGTAGTCCTTGAAGCGGCCCGGCATCGGCTTCCAGAGCGAGTGGATGATTCCGAGCGCGCCGTAGCAGTCGCGTTCGCCGTCCTTTCCCTCGCGCTGGACGATGACGCGGAGCGCGGTCAGGTCGTAGATCTCGTTGAACTCTTTGCCGCGCTTCGCCATCTTCTCGTAGATCGAGTAGAAGTGCTTCGCTCGCGCGGAGATCTCCGCCGGGATCGCCACCTTCTCGAGCTCGCGCCCGAGCAGCTCGCCCGCCTCCGCGACGAACCGCTCGCGATCGGCGCGGCGCTGGCTGACCATCGACTGGATCTCGGCGTACTTCCTCGGGTGGAGCGTCGCGAACGCGAGGTCCTCCAGCTGCCATTTGATCGTGTGGATGCCGAGCCGGTGTGCGAGCGGCGCGTAGACCTCGAGCGTCTCGCGCGCTTTCTGAAGCTGCTTCTGCTTCCCCAGGTATTCGATCGTCCGCATGTTGTGCAGACGGTCGGCGAGCTTGATCACGATGACCCGCCGGTCCTGGGCCATTGCGACGATCATCTTCCGGTAGTTCTCCGCCTGCGCCTGCTCGCGGCTCTGGAAATGAATGCGGGTCAGCTTCGTGACGCCTTCGACCAGGCGCGCGATCTCGTCGCCGAACTCGCTCTGGACCTCTTCGACGGCGGTCTCGGTGTCCTCGACCACGTCGTGGATGAGCGCGGCGGCGATCGTCGCGTCGTCCGCATGGAGCTCGGCAAGGATCCGCGCGACGCCGAGCGGATGCTGGATGAAGTCGTCTCCGCTCCGGCGCTGCTGGCCCTCGTGTGCGTCGCCTGCGAACGCGAACGCGCGCTCGATCAGGTAGCGGTCGACGTCAGGGTTGTACGCCGCGATCTCATCGAGAAGCCGATCGAGGAGCTCGCGATACCGCTGGGCTGGGCTGTCCTGAACCGCGGGGCTCATAGACTGATTCTACCCCCCGGTCCGGCGCCCACCGGTCGCGGCGGATGTGGGCTCGGACGCCCGCGCTAGGCGGGCGCCGATCCCGCTACCGCTTCTTCGTGCTCGTCTTGCCGCTCTTCGAGCGGGCGCTGCTCGACCCGCGCTTCGAGCGCGTGGAGCCGCCGCCGCGACCGGGAGTGCGGCTGCGCGAAGTTGTCGAGCTGCCCGACGTTCGCTTCGCCGCGCTGCTCCGGGCCCCGCCGCTCGTCGTTGTACTCCGTTTCGTGGTGCCGCGCGCAGCGCCGGTCTCCGACCGGCCGGAGGAACCGGATCGACTCGACGTCGTCCCGCTCCGAGAGGACGTCAAGCGACCCGTGGTCCGCCGGGTGGTCGAACCGCTCCGGCTGCCGCCGCTCGTCGTCGTACTCCGCTTCGTCGTGCCGCGCGAGCCGCCGCTGCTCCGCGACGTCGTTGTTTTTCGCGCGGTCGCCTTCGCGCCCGTCGTCTTGCGCGCCGTCGTCTTCGCCGCCCCGGTGGTCTTGCGCGCGGTCGTCTTCGCGCCGGTCGTCGTCTTGCGCGCGGTCGTCTTCGCGCCGGTCGTCGTCTTGCGCGCGGTCGTCTTCGCCCCCCCGGTGGTCTTCCGCGCCGTCGTCTTCGCGCCGGTCGCCTTTGTTCCGCCC
>JALZEM010000116.1 GCA_030862005.1 Actinomycetota bacterium
CCGCTACGCGCCGCGGGCCGGACGCGCCGATCCGGCGTCGCGACGGAGCCACCGAGTGACGCCCCCGGGCTTCCGGGCGAGCGCCTACTACGTGTCGCCCCGCGTCTTCTCGGCCCCGCGAAGCTCCGAGATGCGGACGATCTCGTCCCAGCGGCCTTTGCCGAATAGCCCGGCGGCCTCTCGCCCCTCGAGCGCGAGCTGGTGGATCTGCTCCTCGAGCTCGGAATCGTGCGTCGCGTACGCGGCATCCGTGAGGACCCGCCCTGCCTCCTTCTCGTTTCCCTCCGCCAGCAGGCGCCGGGCTTCCTTGATCGACTCGGCGACGTCCATCATCGACCTCCTCGCTTCATCGGAAGACTCGGGTACAGGATATGAGAACGCCCCGCGGCGGCGTGGCGCGGGCGCCTCGGGGCGGGCCAGCGGCCCTACACGCCGCCGAGGACGACAAGCCGTTCCTCGGTCATCTCCCGGATCGTGTACGCGGGCCCCTCCTTCGTGTTCCCGGAGGCCTTCGTCCCGCCGTACGGCATCTGGTCGACCCGCCACTCCGGCGCCTCGTTGATCATCACGCTTCCGAATTCGAGCCGCCTCGCCGCGCGCACGGCCGGCTCGATCGAGCGCGTGAAGATCGCCGCTTGGAGCCCATACTCGGTCGCGTTCGCCCCCGCGAGCGCCTCGTCGAGCGAGTCGTACGGGATGAGCGAGCAGACGGGCCCGAAGACCTCCTGCGAGCAGACCTTCATTTCAGGCGTCACGCCGGTCAGAACGGTCGGGCGCAGGAGCCCGTCCTCCTCGACGCCGCCGGTGATCACCTCGGCGCCGCCGGCCTTCGCCTCCTCGAGCCACTCGCGGATGCGCTCGTGGTTCGCCCCGTCGATGACCGGGCCGACGTCGGTCGCTTCGTCGGCCGGGTCGCCGACGTGCAGGCCGTCGACCTTCGGCACAAGCCGCGCGGCGAAGTCGTCGAAGACGTGCCGCTGCACATAGACGCGCTGGACGGAGACACAGGTCTGCCCGGCGAAGGAGAACGCGTGCGCCGTGACCTTCGCCGTCGCCAGCTCGAGGTCGGCGTCCGCCTCGACGACGACCGGGGACGCGTTCCCGAGCTCGAGCGCGACCTTCTTCCGCGCGGCGCGCGTCCGGAGTGCCCAGCCCACCTCTGCGGAGCCGGTGAACGTCAGCATCCGCACGCGCTCGTCGTCGACCAGGACGTCACCGATCTCGGCCGCGCGACCGGGAACTACGTTGAGCCAGCCGGCAGGCAGACCCGCCTCGTCGCAGAGCGCGGCGAGCCGGAGCGCCGAGAGCGGCGTCTGGCTCGCGGGCTTGAGGACGACCGCGCAGCCGGCGGCGAGCGCCGGCGCGAGCTTGTGGCAGACGAGATTGAGCGGGAAGTTGAAGGGCGTGATCGCGGCGACGACGCCGATCGGCACGCGGATCGTCCAGCCCATGTGCCCTTCGCCCGGCTGCGTGCCCGCGATCGGGACGGCCTCGCCGGCGAGCCGACGCGCCTCGCCACCGGAGAGCGCATAGGTGTTGACGGCGCGGGCGGCCTCGACGCGCGCCGCCTTGATCGGCTTCCCCGCTTCCGCGGAGATCGTGCGCGCGAGCTCCTCGCCGTGCTCCCGGACGAGCTGCGAGACGCGCTCGAGGATGTCAGCGCGACGCCAGGGCGGAAGCGGCTCGGCCATTGCCCGCCTGGCCGCCTCGATCGCACGCCGTGCCTCGCCCGCCCCGGTCCGGGCGACGGTCGCGATCACTTCGCCCGAGTACGGGGAGCGAACCTCGAACCACGAGCCCGTATCCACCCACTCGCCGTCGACGTAAATCCGCTCGGTCGTCGGCGGGGCCTCGACGATCGCCATCGCTCTCTCCTTTCAGCCCGCGCTCACGACGCGCACGGGCAGCGACTTGAAGCCGTTGATGAAGTTGGAGCTGAGCCGGAGGGGCGGCCCGGTCAGCTCGAAGCGGACGCGGCGCGCGAGGATCTCCTCGAGGAGGATGCGGATCTCGAGCCGCGCCAGGAACGCGCCGAGGCAGAAGTGCGGCCCACCGCGTCCGAACGTGACGTGGCGGTTCGGTTCCCGCCCGAGGTCGAAGCGATACGGATCCGCGAACACCTCCTCGTCGAAGTTCGCGGAGACGTACCAGAGGGCAACCCTGTCCCCGGCCTTGATCGGGACGCCGCGGATCTCGGCGTCGCGCGTCGCCGTACGGCGGAAGTAGATGATCGGAGTCCCGTACCGGAGGATCTCCTCGACCGCGGTCGGCATCAGCGCGGAGTCGGCCGCGAGCCGGTCGAACTCGTCCGGATGCTCCATGAGGGCGAGGGTCCCCTGGGAGATGCCGGTCCGAGTGGTCTCGTTGCCCGCGAAGATGAAGAGCTCGAAGAAGTTCGAGTACTCCGTGTCGGTGAGCCGCTCTCCATCGACCTCGGCGTGGACGAGGCGGGAGACCAGGTCGTCGGTCGGATTGCGCCGCCGGTCCTCGCCGATCTTCCGGCCGTATTCGAAGACGTGCCAGGCGGCCGGCGTTCCGAACGGGAGGAGCCGGGGATCGATGTCCGTCGGATACTTCTCACGGTCGGGCACGTACTCGGGGTCCGTTGCAGCCGCCATCTCGCTCGTCAGCTCGATCAGGTACGGCGCGTCCTCCTGCGGGAGGCCGAGCACCGAGATGAGGACCGTGATCGGCAGCGGCTCGGAGATCTCGGTGACGAAGTCGAACTCGCCCTGCGCGATCGCACGGTCGAGGAGATCGCTCGTGATCCTCCGCGTGTACGCCTCGTACTCCTGCACCTTGCGGGGCGTGAACGCGTCGCTCACGATCTTGCGCAGGCGCGTGTGCGCGGGTGGATCGGTCTCGATCATCGACTGCCGCGCGGCGAGGGCGTCGGGCTCGCGGTCCTCGAGGGCGATATGCCCGGCCTGCGACGAGAACGTCTCGGCATCCTTGCCGGCCGAGACGACGTCGGCGTACTTCGTCAGGAGCCAAAAGCCGCCCCGGGTTCCGGGCCACGGATGCCAGTGCACCGGGTCGTGGGCCCGCAGGGCGGCGAGCACGTCGTGCGGCACTCCCTCGGCGTAGACCCTGGGGCTCGCGACGTCGACGTTGGCGAGGTCCTCGTGGAGGATCGTCATCGCCCGTCGTCACCTCCTCGTTCGGTTCGATCGGCGTTGTCCGCGACCCGGCCGAGACCGAGCCAGAGAGCGCCCGTCGAGGCTACGTGGCGAACCATCGCGTCGCGCGCCCGCGTGGGCCGGCGCGCCGCGACCGCACGCAGGATCTCGCGGTGCTCGCGGTCGGCGAGCTCGACCACCGGCTCGGGCACCGACCCGAGCTTCGCAAGCCGGTAGACCTCGGCGCGGATGCCCGCAACCTGCTCGACCAGCCGCGGTGAGCCGGCGGCGTCGGCGAGGATGAGGTGGAAGAGCGTGTCGCGCTCGCTCCACGGGTCGAACCCACGGACCGTCTCCATCTCGGCGACGAGCGCGTCGAGATATTCGATCTGCTCGGCCGTGGCGCGCTCCGCTGCGAGCCACGCCGCTCCGCCCTCGACGACGCCGCGGTAGTCGACGAGGTCGCGGAGCTCGTCCTCGCTCGGCAGGGGCTCGTGGACGAGGACGCCGTCGGCGGAAGGATCGGCGCTCACGTAGGTGCCGCCCGCGCGACCGCGCCGGGTCTCGAGCGTGCCCGCGCTGCGCAGGATCGCGAGCGCGCTGCGGAGCGTCACGGCCGAGATGCCGAGATCGTTCGCGAGCCGTCCCTCCGGCGGAAGGCGATCGCCTGGGCGAAGGAGACCCATGCCGATCGCATGTCCGAGGCGTCCGACCGTCTCGGCGACCGCGCTTCCCCGGCGAACCGGCGTGTAGACCGTTTGCTCGAGCAGCCGCTGCAGCGGGTCGCCGGTCGCGACGCTCACCGGCTTGCCTCGGTGGCCGGGGCGACTTCCTCCGCGACCGCGAGGATCATCTCCTCGAGCTCGTAGCTCCCGTGCGCCTCGCGGACGTGCGCGTTCGCCGCCTCGACGAGCGCGTCGTCGGTGTCGCCGCTGATAACGGCGCCGCAGCCGACCTCCAGGCACTGCCAGCGCTTCACTAGCCGGCCTCGACTCCGACGACGAAATCGATCGATGGATCGAGGATCTGGTCGACGAGCGACTGGTCGGGCGTGATCCCCATCTCCCGGCACCGGTTCAGGTAGTGGCGCGCTTTCTGGCGCTGGTACTTTTCGAGGTCGAGCCCGGGGACGTTCCGCTGGTACTCGAGCATGCCGACCGCGTTCCCGCGGTACTCGTCGATCACCTCGTGCGCGAGCGCCTCGTACTCGCGGTTCTTCTCGATCAGGATCCGGCACGCCTGGGTGCCGAACGTGATGTGGCGGCCCTCGTCTCCGAGGATGCTTTTGAAGCCGAGCCGCAGCGCCGGCAGCACGCTCCACATCTCGGTCGTGTCGATCACGATCTCGTACGACGGCATCGTCAGCACGCCCTCGACCCAGGCGCAGTAGAGCGTGGCGAACTGGACGAAGGCCGCCTCGATCGCCGTCTCGTCGCCCGAGCTCACGGCCGCGACCAGCTTCTGCCCGTATTTCGGCAGCCCCTCGTAGACCGGCTCGCCCACGGTAAACCGCCCGCTCGGGTCGACGGTGTGGTCTCGGAGAGGCCAGTGACGCGCCTTCTCGTGCGGATCGACGATGTCGACGACGCGGTCGTGCCACAGGGTGAAGAACTCGGAGTGGCGCGCTTCCTCGAGCATGAACGTCGAGGCGTACATGACCCAGTCGAACCGGTCGAGGCCGTGCGAGGCGGCGAGCATCGGGAGGAGCTCGTTCGTGACCTCCTCCTCGCCCGCCTCGAAGCGGAGCGTGATCGTGAGGATCCCCGCGCGCTGCGCGTCCGTCATCCGCTTCCAGTCGGCCGCGTCCTCGCCGTAGTCGAAGAGCTTGGGGTCCCAGACCTTCCTGGTCGCCTTCTCGTACTTGCGGTAGATCGGTCCGGCCATCAGCTCGCGGTCGAGCCGAAAGCGTGACTCCACCGGCCGGATCTCTGCGAACGTCGCCACGCGCGGCTCCTTTCCTGGCTCGAAATACGAAAATAGCTAAAAGCGCAGGTTTACGCTACGGGACGAGCACGATGCGCCCGAGCGCCTCGCCGCGCCGGACCCGGTCGTGCGCCTCTTGTGCCCGATCGAGCGGAAGCGTCTCGACGGTGTACTGGAGGGGCTCGCGCTGCGCGAGCTCGATCAGCTCCGCGAGCTCGTCAAGCGAGCCCCAGATGCTCGAGAGGAAATGCGCCTCGTGAGGCACCGCGCCGAGCCCGAACGGGATCCTCCCGCCGAAGAGCCCGATCACGATCGCGACGCCTTTTCTGTCGACGAGGCGCGCCGCGTTCGCGAGCGAGCCCTCGGAGCCGACGAAGTCGAGCACGGCATCGTACGGGCCGTCGAGGTCCGCGGGCTCCGCCGCCGCCTCGGCGCCGAGCTGGAGCGCCCGGTCGCGCTTGTGCGCCGACGGATCGCCTGCGTGCACGGTCGCGTCGGTCAAAAGCCGCAGGTACTGGACCCCGAACTGTCCGAGTCCGCCCGCCCCGAGCACGAGCGCCCGTGAGCCGGGCCCGAGCCAGGGACGCGCGTGCTTGACCGCGCGATACGGCGTGAGGCCCCCGCAGCCGAGCGGTGCGGCGTGCACGGGGTCGAGGTCGCCGATCGGGTAGAGGTAGCGGCGCGACGGGACGCGCACGTACTCGGCGTACCCCCCGTCCTGGAACAGCCCGGCCTCACGCGAGTCGGGGCAGATCATCTCCTCGCCCGCGCGGCAGAAGCGGCAGTTGCCGCAACCCCACGGCGTGTAGACGAGGACGTTGCCGACGTCTTCGACCTCGGCCGCGATCTCGTGCCCGAGGATCAGCGGCAGGGGGGAGGGGAAGTAGCCCTCGACGACATGGAGGTCGGAGTGGCAGACGCCGCTCGCGAGCACGCGCACGACCACCTCGTCGTCGTCGCGAGGCTCGAGGGCGGGCCGCTCCTCGACCTCAAGCGGTGCGTGGAACGAGCGAAGAACGGCGGCGCGCATGCGATCCCTCCGCGTGTATCGGGGCGGCCGGCGTTACGATAGCGCCGCCTCGCGCGTCTCACAAAAAGGAGCGGTGATGACGGTACTGGATGCAGAGCCCGTGGCGAGCGTCGAGGGCGCCCGCGAGTTCCTCACGCGCGCCAAGGTCCACACCGTCGAGTGCATGTTCGCGGACACGTGGGGGATTCCGCGCGGCAAGCGGGTGCCGACGGATCACTTCCTCAACATTGCGGCAGGGTCGGGGTTCGGGATCGCCAACGTGGCGTTCACCTGGGACATGCACGGCGTCATCTTCCCGACGTCGTTCGCGAACGACGACACCGGCTACCCCGACATGCACGCCGTCCCCGACGTATCGACGCTTCGTCTCGCCGGGTGGCGGTCGGGCACGGCCTATTGCATCTGCGACACGATCGACCCCGCGACGCACGAGCCGATTCCGCTCGACGGCCGCGCGATCCTTCGCCGGGCGGCCGAGCGCGTCCGCGCCGAGGGGTACGAGCCGGTCGCGGCAACGGAGCTCGAGTTCCATCTCTGCACACCCGACTGGGAGCCGCTCTACCGTGGCACGCACTGCTATTCGATGCAGAAGGGCGGCGAGGTCGAGCCTGTCGTCGGCGAGATCCGTCGCGTGCTCGAGGCCTCCGGTATCACGATCGAGGCCTCGAACGTGGAGTACGGGCCGGCGCAGGTCGAGGTGAACCTCGGGCACGGGGCGCCGCTCGACGTGGCGGACACGACGGTGATCTTCAAGTACGTCGTCAAGCAGACCGCCGCAGCGCAGGGGCTCCGGGCAACGTTCATGCCCAAGCCCTACATCACCGAGGCCGGGAACGGCCTGCACATCCACCAGAGCCTGCGGGACGCCGACGGACGCAACGCCTTCACCGTCGAAGACGCAGAGCCACCGGTCCGCTCGAGTCTCATGCGGCGGTACCTCGCGGGCCTGCTCGCCCACCAGGTCGAGCTCCAGGCGATCAACTGCCCGACGGTGAACGCGTACAAGCGCGTCGAGGACTATTCGTTCGCTCCGACGCAGGTGAGCTGGAGCTTCGACAACCGGCTCGTGGCCGTCCGCCTCGTCACCGACCATGGCGAGTCGACCCGAATCGAGGCGCGCTGGGGCTCGGCGGACTCGAACCCGTACCTCGTGCTCGCCGGCTGCCTCGCCGCGGGCGCCGACGGCCTCTCCCGCGACCACGCGCTCCCGCCGATCGTGACGGACGACCCGCACGTCGACGCCTCGCTGCGCCGCATCCCCACGTCGCTTGCCGAAGCCGTGCCCGAGCTCGAAGGGAGCGAGTTCGTGCGCGAGGTCTACGGCGACGTCTTCATGGACGTCTATCCGGTCATGCTCCGCCACGAGCTCGAGCTGTTCACCCGCCACGTCACCGACTGGGAGCGCGAGCGCTACCGGGAGGTCATGTAGCGGTCGACCCTCATCCCCAAAACGTCCGGCTCATCCCCGACCCTCCGCTCGCGCCACGCGAGCCATCGCCGGAGCGTGCCCGGAGCGGCGCGGGCAAGACGAAGGTCGCGATTCTCGGTGCCGGCCATGGTGGCAGCGCGATGGCCGGACATCTCGCGCTCCTCGGCTTCGAGGTGACCGTCTGCTCCCTCTACGGGCGGGAGCTCGACGCGGTCGAGGAGAAGGGAGGGGTCGACCTAGTCGGCGCGGAGGTGGAGGGTTTCGGGCGCTATGCCCGCGTCGAGCGGTCACTCGACAAGGCCGTGGCGGGTCAGGACCTCCTGATGATCGCCGCGCCCGGCGTCGCCCATCGCGTCTACGCGACGCTGCTCGCGCCGATCCTCGAGGACGGGCAGGTCGTGGTCTTGAACCCGGGGCGGACGGGCGGCGCTCTCGAGTTCGCGCGGGTGCTGATGCGGTTTGCCTGCTCGGCGCGCATCGTCCTCGGCGAGACGCAGACGTTCGTCTACGCGGCCGAGGCGCGCGGGCCTGCGGCGGTGGAGATCCTGAAGGAGAAGTTCACCGTCCGCGCCGCGGCGATCCCCGCCGCCGACAACGATGCGCTCCTCTCGGTCCTGCGCGGCCTCTACCCGCAGATGGAGCCGGGCGAGAACGTCCTCGAGACGTCGATCAACAACGTCGGCGGCGTCGTTCACCCGACGACCATGCTGCTCAACATCCACGTTCTCGAGGAGGCCGCCGCCGGCGCCGATCGCCGCTTCTACAAGAACCAGGTCGGGCCGACCGTCGCAGGCCTCGTGATGGAGAAGATGGACGACGAGAAGATGGCTGTCGGCCGCGCGCTCGGTCTTCGTGACGTCTGGTCGGTCGAGCGGTGGTACGAGGAGTCCTACCACGTGCCCGGCGACGGTCTCTGGGACGCGATGCAGCGGAATCCGTACTACGAGGGCTTCCACACCACGACGCATCTCCTGGGCTACAACCACGTCCTCGACGAGGTCCCGAACTCGCTCGTGCCGGTGTCCGAGCTGGGACGCTTGCTCGGGCGGCCGACGCCGATGACCGACGCGATCATCGATCTCGCCTGCTCGATGTGCGAGATCGATTTTCGCTCGCAGGGACGGACGGCCGAGGCGCTCGGGCTCGCCGGAAAGTCGCCCGAGGACATCGCTCGCTACGTGAACGAGGAGCCCCTCGGCGGGCGCACGCGAACGCACGGCGTGGCCCGGCCGCTACCCCAGTTCACCTGACGCGGGGCGGGGTCGCGCCGCTATCCGGCAAGCAGCTCGCGAACGACGCCGTCGATCTGCGCGGTCTCGCTCGCGGTCATGCCCCAAGCGTAGTGACCCCAGACGCTCTCGACCACGCGGAGCTCGCCGCGCGGGAGCAGGCGCTGCTCGGCCGCGCAGTCGGCGACCGGAAACCAGCCGTCGTGTGAGAAGGGAACGACGAACGCGCGGGCGGAGACCCGGCCGAGAGCCGCCGCGAGGTCCCCCTCCGCATGCCGCGAGACGTCGGCTCGCCGCCACTTCGCGAGCTGGCAGAGGAGGTCGGCCGGCTCGAGGCGCGCATAGTCCTCCTCGAACAGGCGGCGCACCATGTCGCCCACCGATGTGTAGCCGGCGTCGCGCCAGGCCTCCCGGCGGAAGAGCTCGGCCGAGAGCGCCGTCGCCGCCCAGAAGCGCGCATGCTGCGCAAGGCCGCCCGTTCGAAGCGCGTCCGCAGACGCGGCAACGAGGAGGTCGTTCGCCGGTGTCGTTCGCGCGAGACCGGCGAAGACGGCGAGCCGGCGCACCATCCCCGGGAAGCGCACGGCCCACTCGTACGCCTGCTGCGCGCCCATCGAGAACCCGAGCACGAGCTCGAGGCGCTCGACGCCGATACCGTCGGTGACGAGGCGGTGCTGCGCGGCGACGTCGTCGCCGACCGTGAGCGCCGGAAAGGCGCCGGCCGTCGTGCTCGGCGAGGACGAGACGCCGTTCCCAAGCTGGCCGGGGCAGACGACGAACCAGCGGTCGGGATCGAGCGGGCGCTCCGGCCCGATCCACGCGTCGAGCGAGGCGGGCGTGCCCGAGTACATGTGCGGAAAGAGGATCACGTTGTCGCGCCCGGGCGCAAGCCTCCCGTGCGTGCGATACGCGACCCGCGGCCCCCGGAGCGTGCCGCCGAGCTCGAGCTCGAGAGCGCCGAGCTCGAAGACGTGGTCGGCGGGCAACGCCTAGAGGCCGTGCCAGTCGTGCATGTGCGAGCGCATGTGCGCCGGGAGCGCCTCGCGCGGGTAGTACCGATCGTAGAAGTCGACGTCGAGGTGCGCGGCCTGGTACCAGACCGTCATCAGGAACGGGTCGATGGTCGCCGGGAACCGCCCGTACGTGTCCCAGATGTAGCGGCAGAGCGTCTTCGTCGCCTCGACGGCCTCGTCGGACGGGCGCGGGACGGCACGCGCCACCTCCGGTGACCGCCACGGCGTCCGCTGCTCTCCGGGCGCCGAGAAGATCCCTTTGTCGCCCCAACGGAGGTCGAGGACGAAATCCACCGCCGCGTCCATGTTCGCGTGGAAGGGCGGGCAGGCGCCCTCGAAGATTCCCTCGAGCCCGACGGGAACCTCCTCCCCCGCGCCGACCGGGGCGTCGTCGGGCACGCGATGGAACGTGAAGCCGAGCGAACCACAGGGTCCCTCGCCGCCGATCGCGTGCCAATGCTTCTCCCCCCCGAGCGTCACGCGGCCCTTGCCGCCCGAGAACGGGTGCCCGCCGATCCCGAGCGCCTGGGTCGCGATCATGAGGTTCTGGACGACGAGCCCCTCCTCGACGCCGTTCATGTCGACCATCTGCCAGCGCTCGAAGTCCCAGAGGTCGACCGGATGCGCCGGGTTGAGCAGCCCCGACTCGACGAAGGGGCGCAGCGGGTCGGCCCCGAGTTGCCTATCGACGAGGTAGTAGCCGTGCGGCCGGTCGAAGTAGAGGAGCATCGCCGAGATGCACTGGCGGGTCACGTCCGAGACGGGTATGAACACCGTCGCCCCGTCCGTGTTGATCAGCCACTCGTTGAACTTGAACAGGTTCGGTCGCCCCCGCGGGATCTCGAGCCGCCCCTCCTGAAGCTTGACCGCCCGCCGGTAGAGCTCGTGTCGATCCTCGTGCGACTGGAGCTCGAGGTACCGCTCAGGCTTGACGTCGCGCTGCGGAAGGACGAAGACCCCCTCGTCGTTCGTCCAGAACACCTCCGTTCCGTGGATCGCGAGCGGGCTCGGGAAGCTCCGCCCCGTGAAGGAGGCGAGCTTGTCCGCGCCGGTCGGCTCGCCCTCCTCGTCGCAGAACGGCCACTCCTCACGCACGACTCCTGTGACGCCGGTCGCGGCCGCGACGAGGATCGCCTCCTCCTCGTACGCGAGCGGGACCGGCTCGCGCTCGGACCGGAAGGCCAGCGGCCCGGTCAGCTCGGCACCGAGCGCGAAGCGGCGCGCGCGGCGGGTGAAAATCGCCTCGAGGGCCGGGAACGACGCGGCGGCGCGGAGCGCCTCCGGACGGACGCTCGGGCGTGCTCTCGTGGTGACGGCCATGCGCAGGCCTCCTTCGTCTCTCCCCGTCGGTTCCGACTCTATACGGACGTTTCGACTACGGTCTCGCCGAGTGCGTCCGGTCCTCGTCATCGAGCAGGAGCCCTCGCTCGAGGGCCTCGGCCTTCTCGGTGAGCGACTGGACGCGTCCGGGCTACCCTACCGGCGCTTCCGTGCCTGGAAGGAGGGGCTTGACGGCCTGCGGGCGCGCGACGTCGCAGGCGTCATCGCGATGGGCGGCAACGCGCACGCGTGGCAGGAGGACGAGGTTCCGTTCCTCCGCATGGAGCGGCTCCTCCTCGCGGACGCGGTCGAGACGGACGTGCCTGTGCTCGGGATCTGCCTCGGCGGGCAGCTGCTCGCCCGGGCGTTCGGCGCCGACGTCCACGCGGCGCCGGCGTCAGAGATCGGCTGGCTCGACCTCCATCCGACCGAGGAGGCGGCCGGCGACCCGCTCTTCGGGCATCTCACGCGACCGACCGGCGTCTACCAGTGGCACCACGACGTCTTCGACCTTCCGGCGGGCGCGCGGCTGCTCGCGCGCAGCGACCTCTGCGAGAACCAGGCGTTCCGCGTGGGCGACGCCGCCGCGTGGGGCATTCAGTTCCATCCGGAGGCGGATCTCGACCTCTTCGAGACATGGATCGCGAGGAACCGGCGCTACGTCCGCGAGGCGGGCATCGACGAGAACGCGCTTCGGACCGACGTCCGCCGCGGCGCCGGGATGTCGCAACCGTTCCGGGCACGGCTCTTCGACTCGTTCCTCGACGTCGTGCGGGCGCGGTGGCGCGACTAGCCGTCCTCGGCTGCGCAACCGGAATCGGCGCCGCCGGAGCGCGGCTCCTCGCGGCGCGCTCTGACCGGCTCGCGCTCGGCGACGTGAACGGCACCGCCCTCGAGGCGCTCGCGGCGGAGGTCGGCGCCCACGGCGTCATCCTCGACGCCGCCGATCCGGAGGCCGTCCGCAGGTTCGTCGAGGAGGCCGCCGGGGTGCTCGACGGGCTCGACGGCGCCTGGTCGAATCTCGGCGTCCAGATCGCCGGGACGGCCGAGACCGCAACCGTCGCTGAGCTCGACCGCTCGTGGGCGATCAACGTCCGCGCGCATGCCCTCCTGTGCGGAGCCGTCGTACCACACCTGCGCACTGCCGGCGGCGGCGCGATTCTCGTCACGGCGTCGAACTCGGCGCTCCTGTCGGAGGCCGGCATGCTGCCGTACGCGGTGACGAAGGCGGCGGCGCTCGCGCTCGCCCGCCAGGTGGCGCGCGACTACGCGCACGAAGGGATTCGCGTGAACGCGCTCTGCCCCGGCTGGGTCGACACGCCGTTCAACGAGCCCGCCTGGCGTGCGTATGGCGGGCGTGACAGCTTCCTCGAGGAGGTCCCGCGCCTCGTGCCGCTCCGCCGTATCGCGACGCCAGAGGAGATCGCGCGGCTCGCCTGCTTCCTCCTCTCCGATGACGCTGCGTACGTCACCGGCCATGCCTTCGTCGCCGACGGCGGCGAGCTGCTCGTCGTTTAGAACGCGTTTCGGACCTGTGGGCGACCAGCGGCATCAACGCCACGGCGACCTCGGAAGCGCCGCCGCCGCTTCGGCCACGAGCGCCGC
The DNA here is from genome assembly GCA_030862005.1 of Actinomycetota bacterium. GTDB lineage: Bacteria > Actinomycetota > Thermoleophilia > Gaiellales > Gaiellaceae > JACCYG01. The sequence goes on from JALZEM010000116.1 coordinate 12,669, forward strand.
CACGATCTCGGCCGCAGGGCCGCTCGTGCGGACGAGCCCGGCGGACTGGCCGGCGTAGAGGGCCATCGCCTCGAGGTCACCCTCCATCCCGCGCAGCGGCATCGCGTCCTCGTAGCGCAGGAACGTTCGGCCGTCGCCGGCGGTGGCGACCACGTCCCTTTCTCCGGGCCGCGTCGGCGCCGGCGGAAAGCCGGCCTCCTCCCAGGCGGTCAAGGTCGAGTTGCGGAGCGCTCGGTGGGGAGCGTCCGGCCAGCCGCCGTCGAAGCAACCGGTATGGACGGCATCGTCTTCGCTGGACTCGAGCACCCGGCGGCGGTAGACGTCGTGCGTGGACGCCTCGGTCGCCGTGAGGAACCGGGTCCCCAGCCAGCCCGCCTGCGCACCGAGCGTGAGCACGGCCGCGAGCCCGCGTCCGTCCCCGATCCCGCCGGC
>JALZEM010000070.1 GCA_030862005.1 Actinomycetota bacterium
ACGCGCGGAAGCGCGGCGGGATAGTCGTAGAACTCGGTGCGCGTCGTCGCGACGTCGACGTGCCTCCGTCCGTCGTAGACGACGACCGCTGTTCCGAACTTCTCGTGCGGCACGACCCGGCCGCCGAGCGCCTTCGCGAGGTCACGGCCAAATGCGATTCCATCGCCCTCGACCGCGATGTCGAGGTCGAAGTTGGGTTCGCCCATCACCACGTCGCGGACGGCTCCACCGACGAGGTAGACGCCGTCATAGCGCTCCCCGAGGGCCTGGACGGCTTCGAAGATGTCCGCGAGATGCTCGAGTGCGAGCAGGCGGCCGCGCAGGTCGCCGGCCGGAGCCTCTTCTTTGTCGCCTACGGGCTCTTCGAGCGCGCGGAGAAGGTCGCTTCGCGCGACGACGCCGACGACGGTGCCGTCGCGCACGACCGGCACCCGGCCGGCATCCGTCGACGAGACGATCCGCTGCAGCTCCGCGAGCGGCGTCTCGGGGGTACACGTAACGACGTGCGAGCTCATGACGCTCTTCACGGGCGCGTGCGAGAGGCCGTGGCCGATCGCCTTGTCGAGGTCTTCGCGCGTGACGAGGCCGAGGAGGTCCGCCTTCTCGCCCACCTGGATTCCGCTCTGGCGGTGGCGCTGGCACATGACCATCGCGTGCGCGACGGTGTCGTCCGGCGCGACGAACCGCGGCGGGCGCGACATGATGTCCGCGGCCGTCAGCGGACGCCGCACCGCGGCTGGGAGAGCCGCGAGTGCTCGCGCCCTCGCTTCGCTTAGCCGGCCGCGAAAGACTGCCGACGCCGCTTGCTCGTGGCCGCCTCCGCCGAGCGCCCTCGCGACTGCGGCCGCGTCGAGCTCGGATACGCGCGTTCGGACGACGCAGAACACGCGGTCGCCCATCTCGACGAGCGCGACGAGCGCGCGCGCGTCGGTGAGATCGACGAGCTTATGCGCGAGGTTCGACACGCCGTCGACGTATTCGGCCCACGAGACCGCCGCGAGGAGAACCTCGAACCCGCCGGCCTCGTGCGTCTCGACTGCGTTCAGGAGGGCGTCGAGCAGCGCCCGCTCGCTCTCCCCCAGCGGGGAGTGCAGGTACTGCGCAATCATGTCCTGCCGCGCGCCGTGCCGAAGGCACCACGCAAGCGCGTCGGCGTCTCGCTGCGTGACGCTCGGGTACGTGAGCGAGCCGGTGTCCTCGTGGATCCCGAGGGCGAAGACGGTGGCCTCGAGGGGCGTCACCGCGAGCTCGCGCTCGGCGAGAATCCCGACCATCGTCGTCGTGAGCGCGCCGTCGTCCGAGACGACGATGTTCTCGGCCGGGATCCACTCCGGCCGGTCCGGCTGATGGTGGTCGAAGGCTACGACCTCGACCCCCGGCCTGCGCGCGACGGCCTCGAAGTCCCCCAGCCGCTCGGCATGAACCGTCTCGACCACGATGAGCCGTTCGATCGCGTCGAGGTCGACGCGGCCGGTCTCGGCGACGTCGAGCTCGTCCGCGTGGAGGCGGTAGAACTCGCGGACATTCCGGTTCAGCGATCCCGAAAGTGCGACCGCCGCCCCGGGGTAGAGGCGCCGCGCCGCGAGCATCGATGCGAGCGCGTCGAAGTCAGTGTTCGTGTGCGTGACGATGACGTCCACTCGCCAAAGGTTAGACCGGCATTCGTCGGATCAAGCGCGCCGCGTAGCCGGAGCTGTAGGGCGCGGCCGTGGCCGCTCCGTCCTCCCGCGCGGCGGGGGGCGAACGAGCCCCGCTCTACAGGTGCCCGACCGCCTCGATTTCGACCAGCGCGCCCTGCGGAAGCGCGGCGACCTCGATCGTTGCGCGCGCCGGCGGCTCGGGCCCGACGTGCCGGCCGTAGACCTCGTTCATCTCGGCGAAGTCGCCGAGGTCGGCGAGGTAGATGGTCGTCTTCACCAGCTGAGCCAGCCCGGACCCCGCTTCCTCGAGGATCGCGCGGAGGTTCTGCATGACGCGCTCGGTCTGCTCGGAGATGCCGCCCCCGACCAGCTCGTTCGTCTCGGGATCGATCGCGAGCTGGCCCGACACGAAGACGAGGTCACCGGTCCGGATCGCCTGCGAATACGGCGCGCCCTGGAACGGCGCGGGGGCTCGTTCGGTACGGATCACGACCTTGTCAGCCACTGTTCGAGAGCGCGTGCTTCCGGGAACGACGGACGGGAGATGTCCCGCCCCTACATCCAGCGAGCGTCGACAGCCTACCCCTCGGTTCGTTCGATCGAGGCCCCGAGCGCGCGCAGGCGTTCGTCGATTCGTTCGTAGCCGCGGTCGATCTCCCGGACGTTTCCGATCGTGGACGTTCCTTCGGCGCACAGGCTCGCGATCAGCATCGCCATCCCGGCGCGAATGTCGGGGCTCGAAAGCCGTTCGCCGTAGAGCTTCGACGGCCCGCTTACCACCGCGCGGTGCGGATCGCAGAGGACGATGCGGGCGCCCATCCCGACGAGCTTGTCCACGAAGAAGAGCCGGTTTTCGAACATCTTCTCGAAGATCAGGACCGTCCCCTGCGATTGTGTCGCTACCGCGAGCGCGATCGACGTGAGGTCGGCGGGGAATGCGGGCCATGGGCCGTCCTCGATCTTCGGGATCTGCGAGCCAACGTCGTCGCGGATCGCGAGGTCCTGTGCGCCGGCCACGCGGACGATCGAGCCCGCGACCTCCCACGTGACACCGAGCCGCTCGAAGGCGGGCCAGATCGCGACGAGATCGGCCGGGTTGACGTCTTCGATGACGATCTCGCCCTCCGTCACGGCTCCCAGTCCGATGAAGCTCGCGACTTCGATGTGATCCGGCGAGACGCGCCACTCCCCGCCTCGAAGCCGCTCGACGCCGCGAATCCGAAGAAGGTTCGAGCCAATCCCGTCGATGTCGGCGCCGAGCGAGACGAGAAAGCGGCAGAGATCCTGGACATGCGGCTCGCAGGCGGCATTGCCGATAATCGTCTCCCCTCGCGCGAGTGCGGCGGCCATGATCGCATTCTCCGTTCCCGTCACTGAGGCCTCGTCGAGGAAGACCGGTGCGCCGACGAGGCCGTCGGTCCGCATGTGGAACCGGCGGTTGACGTGGACCGCCGCGCCCAGCCGCTCGAGCGCGTCGATGTGCGTGTCGAGGCGCCGGCGCCCGATCACGTCGCCGCCGGGGGGCGGGACGATCGCCTCACCGCAGCGTGCAAGCAGTGGGCCCGCCAGGAGGATCGAGGCCCTGATCCGGCGGCACAGCTCCTCGTCGAGCTCGCGCTTGGGCTCGTCGGCCGCGTGAATCCGCACAGCACCGGCTCCGATGTGCCCGACGTCCACCCCCACGTCGGCGATCAGCTCCAGCATCGTCTCGACGTCGCGGATCGCGGGAACGTTCGTCAGCGTCACCGGCTCATCGGTGAGAAGGCAGGCGGCGATGATCGGGAGCGCCGCATTCTTGTTGCCGGCCGCGCGCACCGAGCCGTTCAGAGGGCGTCCCCCTTCGATCACGAACGACTCCATCACGGCATCGGGGATCAACGTCTCGGTGATGAAGGTATCCATGAGGTCAGACGTTTCGGCCTCGGACAAGCGGGCTATCCTACCGGGCCTCGTGGACGTAACACGGCAGCGCGCCTGGAAGACGTTGACGAAGTACACGAAGAGCGATGCGCTTCTTCGTCACGCGCTCGCCGTCGAGGCGGCGGTCGGCGGATACGCGCACCGGTCGGGCGGCGACGAGGACTTTTGGCGGGCGACGGCGCTCCTCCACGACTTCGATTACGAGATTCATCCCACCCTCGATGAACACCCGCAAGACGGTGCGCCGATCCTGCGCGAGGAGGGGTATCCCGAGGAGCTCATCGAGGCTGTTCTCTCTCATGCGGAGCACCTGCACATGCCGCGGGACACGCCGCTCAAGAAGACGCTCTTCGCCTGCGACGAGCTTGCGGGCTTCGTTCACGCCTGCGGCCTCGTTCGGCCGGACGGCATCGAGACGCTCGAGCCGAAATCCGTCCGGAAGAAGCTGAAGCAGCCTTCCTTCGCCGCCGGGGTTCACCGCGACGAGGTGTACAGAGGTGCCGAGGAGCTCGGGCTCGAGCTGGACGAGCACATTCGAAACGTGATCGAGTCGCTGCGCCCGATTGCTGGCGACCTCGGGCTCCGGACCGCGGCGTAGTCGTTTTCGCATCGGCGTCGTTTGCATCCGCACGGCCGCGTCCGGCGTCGCTCGGACGCGTTCCCGAGGGTGCGTCGCGCAGCCACCGCGTCGACGATCGCTCACACCGCGCTCGCGCCGGAGCGAACAACGGAGGAGCACGCGACTACGCGTCGAGGATGCGGTCATCGCGGTGACGCCCGAACATCTCGGCATACCGGTGCGCGACGACGGGCATCATTTCGGCCGCGGCCGCCCGTTCGACACCGAAGACGGTGCGGGGGAAGTCGAGCTCCCGCTGGATCATCCAGATGCGATCATGTTCGTCCGGCGGGAAGATCTCCGCCGGGTCGCCGACGGCTATCCAGCCGATCGGGACGAGGGCGTCCGGTGGCAAGGCCGTGTTCACGTGAACCACGCCATTGATCCGGATCTCGGCGCCTGCACCGATTACCGCACCGGGAAAGACCGAGACACCGGTTGCGAGAAACGCGTTGGCGCCCACGACTGCGCCGTTCACGTGCGCATGCGGCCCCACAACGACGTGCTCGCCGATGCTCGTGGGATGGTCGGCGCGGCCGCGGACCACCGCGTTCTCCATCACGATGGTGCGCGCACCGACCTCGACGGGGCCGCCGTCGGCCGTGATCACGGCCCCGAAGAGGACACGCGCGTCGTCGCCGACATTCACGTCCCCGGACACGACAGCCGTCGGCGCGACGTACGCCGAGGGCGCAATCCGTGGCCGCATCCGATCGTGCTCCAAAAGCATCGCTTTCTCCTCTCAGGCGAGACCGTCGGCGAGGCGCTCGAGGTCGTCCTCGCTCGTCCAGAACCCGCAGGAGGCTCGGACCCAGCCGAGGCCGGGCATGTCACGGACGACCACTCCTTGCTCCTCAAGTCGCTTGACGACGGCGTCGGCGGGCTCGTTCGGCTTGAAGCTGACGAGGGTCGCCTGGTGAGGCTCGGTGACGACCTCCACACGCTCTTGGAGCAGGTCACGGCAGCGCTCGGCCGTCGCGCGCGCTCGTTCGAACCGCTCAGGGCCGAGCTCCTCGGCGAACGTGATCGATTGAAGGAGGCCCGCCGTCGACCCCGCCGGGATGAAGACGGATTCGTACCGACGCGCATCCGGCCACGGTTCAAGCGCCGACACGTCCTGCCAGCTCGCGTATGACGGAAACGTCATCCTGAGCTCGTCGATCCGGTCGCGGCGGACGTAGAGCGCTCCGGTCGCCTCAGGCCCGACCAGCCACTTCTGGCCCGAGACGGTGTAGAAGTCGCACCCGAGCGCTTCGACCTCGACGGGGATCGCGCCTGCGCTCTGCGCACCGTCCACGAGCAGGGGAGCTCCGGTTGCCGCGAGCTCGCGGACAGGAAGCACCGCACCGGTCGTCCAGGCGACGTGCGAGACCGCGATGAGCCGCGTGCGGGGGGTGATCGCTTCCTCGAACGCGTCGAGCGCGTGGGCGGCCGGACGATCGCGCACCCGCGCGACACGAACGTCGAGCTCCCACGCCCGTAACGCGCCGAGGAGGCCGGGATGCTCGACGTCGGTCGTGACTACCTCGTCTCCGGGGCGGAGCCGCAGACCCGCCACGACGATGTCGCAGCCTTCGGTAGTCGAGGTCGTGAGTGCAATGCAGTCGCTCGGCGCTCCGATCAGCCGCGCGATCGCGTCGCGGAGCGTGCCGCGGAGGGCGAGCCAATCCATGAAGAGCGCATGGCCCGACCGCCCCTCCTCGACCATGCGGCGCTGCCACGACGAAACGGTGTCGGCGGTGCGGCGAGGAAGCGGTCCGAACGTGCCGGTGTTCAGGTAGGCGACCCGCTCGAGGACGGGAAACTCCGCGCGTACGGCGGCGAGATCTATGCGATCACCGCCTCGACGGGCGCGTGGTCGGAGAGCAGGCGGCCCTCAAAACGGCGCCGTTCGGGGGGCCACCGAGCCGGCCCGCGCTCGAACCTCAGCCCGCGCACGATGATCTGGTCGATCCCGTGGTTCGGCTTCGAGAACCCCGGCAACCCCGTGGCGCGAACGTTGAAGTCGCCGCAGACGATCGCGGGCTCGTCTCCCGCGACGAGCTCGGCCACGCGCACGAGCTCAGCGCGCGCGAGCTCGGGAACATGCGCGGTCGCGTGCAGGTTCGCGAGCAGGAGCGTTCGACCGCCCGCCGCGACGCGAACGAGTTGGCAAACGCGGCGTTCAAGGACGCCCCGGGGCTTGATCTCGACCGTGCGCGCCGCTTCGACCGGACGAACGTCGCGGCCCAGGAGAAGCGCGTTCGCCTGTCCGTTGAAGAGCGAGCGGAAGACGTCCGGCGCGAGCTGCGTAAGCCGTCGGCCGAGATGTCCGAGCCGCGCCGGTCTCGCGACGCCGCCCGCTTCTTCCATCCTGCTCCAATGTCCCAACCGACCGAGCGCCCAGGCCGGTACCTCCTGCAATGCGACGAGATCGGGATCGTCCTCGCTGATGAGGCGGATCATCCGCTCGAGATGCGTTCGGCCGGAAGGCGGCTTCGTGCGGCCGTGGAAGAGGTTCCAGGTACGGACGAGGAGCGGCATCGTCGCCGTACTCTAGGAGCGTGCGCGTCAAGCTCGTAGCACCGGTCGCGCGCTGATGCGGTTTCGCCAGGGACGCTTCGTCGATCTCGTCGGGCGCCAGATCGCGCTCTTCGAGCGTGACCGCGCCGGTCTGATCCGCGACGCCGACGCCGCGCTCCGGGCATACGACGCGGCCGAGCGCAGCGAAGCCGAGGAACGCTACGGCGACTACCTCGACCTCGTCGGGGCGGGCCAGGACGAGCTGGTGGAGATCCGGGAGGCGTATGCGCTGACGCTCGCCGAGGACGCGGCGGACGAGTACCGCGAAGTCTTCAACCGCATTGCGCGGAAACGGCTCCCGCGCTTCGCGCTCGAGCTCGAGTAGCCCGTCCAGGCGTTGACGGGGTCGGGAATCCGTTCTACCATCCGGCTCGCGACGTCCGCCACAAACAGGGGGAACCAATGCTACGCCGGATCGCCACGTTTTCTGCTGCGGCGGCCGTATTCGCGGCCCTCGCGGCGCCCGCGCTCGCGAACCACTCTTGGGGGAACTACCACTGGGCGCGAACGTCGAATCCCTTCACCGCCCCGCTCGGCGACAACGTCACGAACACGGCCGCCTCGAACTGGCAGGGGGCGCTTTCTGAGGCCTCGGCCGACTGGACGGCGTCGAGCGTCCTCGACTCGCCCATCACGGCCGGACAAGCTGGAAGGCCGAAGCGCTGCGCCGCCGTGAACGGCCGCATCGAGGTCTGCAACGCACGGTACGGCCCGAACGGGTGGCTCGGGCTTGCGCAGATCTGGATCTCGGGCAGCCACATCGTCAGGGCGCTGACGAAGGTGAACGACACGTACTTCGACGGGAACCAGTCGACCTACGACTACGACGCCGAGCGGCACGTGATGTGCCAGGAGGTGGGGCACGGCTACGGTCTCGGGCACCAGGACGAGTCGGGCGCCGACCTGAACACGTGCATGGACTACTCCGACGCGCTCGACAACCCGCACCCGAACAGACACGACTACGAGCAGCTCGGGGCGATCTACGGGAGCCACGTCGACGCGACGAGCACCGTCTCGTCGGTTCCGTCAGGGTCAGGACGCGTCATCCGCGCGGAGCACGGGCTGCGCCACTCGCACATCGTCGAGAGCCTCGGGAACGGCTTCCTGCGGCACACGTTCATCATCAAGGCGTTCTAAGGACGTCTGAACCCGGCAGCGAGGAGGGCCGCGCGACCGGCC
>JALZEM010000064.1 GCA_030862005.1 Actinomycetota bacterium
CGACCGTCCAGCGCTACGGCGAGCTCGAGTGGGAGGGGAGCTCGTGCTTCCACTCGGTCGGGAGCATCGAGATCGCGACGACTCCGGAGCGTCATCAGGAGCTGAAGCGCCGTCACGGCTTCGCCACGTCGTGGAACCTCGCGTCCGAGCTACTGACGCCGGACGAGGTCGCGGAAAAGATCCCGCTCCTGGATCCCAAGACGATCTATGCGGGTTATCACGTCCCCTCCGACGGGATCGCGAAGGCTGTCTGGGCGTGCGCAGCGATGGCGAAGGAGGCGGAGTCGCGCGGGGGTCGGTTCTACGCCGATACACAGGTCACCGGGATCGATGCGTCCGGGGGACGCGTCCGCGCAGTGGAGACGTCTCAGGGACGAATCGAGACGGGGCGCGTGGTCTGCTGCGCCGGGATCTGGGGCCCGCTCGTCGGCCGGATGGCCGGCGTCCAGATCTCGCTCTTCCCGGTCGAGCACCAGCTCGCGTGGACGACACCCGTCCCGGAGCTCGCGGGCGAGACGGACGAGGTTCGACACCCGATCCTGCGCCACCAGGACGCGGCGATGTACTTCCGTCAGCGACGCGACCACTACGCCGTCGGCTCGTACCAGCACGAACCGCTCCTCGTCGACCCGGAGCGGATCCCGAAGCACGGCGACCGTCCGGTCATGCCGACGATGCTCGACTTCACCCCGCAGCACTTCGAGCCGGCGTGGGCGGAGGCGCGCCGCATCCTTCCGCCGCTCGCGAACGTCGAGATCGACGAGGCGATGAACGCCATGTTCTCGTTCACGCCCGACGGGATGCCCCTCCTCGGCGAGGCGGAGGAGGTCGAGGGCTTCTGGGTCGCGGAGGCAATCTGGATCACGCATGCCCTCGGCGCGGGCAAGGTCGTCGCGGAGTGGATCGCGGAAGGGCGGCCGTCGCTCGACCTGCGGGAGTGCGACATCCGTCGCTTCGAGCCGTTCGTCGCGACGCCGGCGTACTTGCGCCGGCGGGCCGCGCAGCAATACGACGAGGTGTACGACATCCTCCACCCGCTCCAGCCGATGGAGGAGCCGCGGCCGGTGCGCGTGAGCCCGTTCTACGAGCGTGAACGCGAGGTCGGCGCGTTCTTCCTCGAGGCGAACGGCTGGGAGCGCCCGCACTGGTACGAGCGGAACGCCGCTCTCCTCGACGGCCGCGAGATCCCGGGGCGGGATCCGTGGGCGGCCCGGTTCTGGTCGCCGATCGTTGCGGCCGAGGCGCTCGCGACGCGCGAGCGCGCAGCGCTCTACGACATGACGTCGCTGAAGGCGGCGGAGGTGACCGGCCCCGGTGCGCTCGCGCTTCTCCAGCGCCTGACGACGAACGAGCTCGAGCGTGCGCCCGGCTACGTCACCTACACACTCATGCTCGACGAGCGCGGGGGCGTCCTCAGTGACGTGACGGTCGCGCGCCTTGCGGAGAACCGGTTTCAGCTCGGTCTGAACAGCCGGCGCGACATCGAGTGGTTGCGCCGGCACGCGCCGAGCGACGGCGGCGTCCAGATCCGCGACCTGAGCGGCGGAACGTGTTGCATCGGCCTCTGGGGCCCGCTCGCGCGCGACGTGCTCGAGCCGCTCACCGAGGATGATGTCTCACACGAAGGCTTTGGCTTCTTCCGTGCGCGCGAGCTGCACGTGCGCGAGGTTCCCGTGACGGCGCTGCGGCTCTCCTACATCGGGGAGCTTGGCTGGGAGCTCTACACCTCTGCGGAATACGGCCTCCGCCTCTGGGACGTGCTGTGGCGGTCGGGGCAGGACCACGGCGTGATCGCCGGCGGCCGCGGTGCGTTCAACGCGCTTCGCCTCGAAAAGGGGTACCGGTCGTGGGGCGCCGACATGTGGAGCGAGCACGACCCGCACGAGGCCGGCCTCGGCTTCGCCGTCAAGCGCGACAAGACGGACTTCCTCGGCCGGCACGCGCTTGCGGAGCGTGATGCGAACCCACCCGCTCGGAAGCTCGCATGCTTGACGCTCGACGGCGTCGTCATGGGGAAGGAGCCCGTGCACGCGAACGGGGAGCCCGTCGGGTTCGTCACGAGCGCGGACTACGGATACAACGTCGGGCGCGGGATCGCCTACGCGTGGCTTCCCGGCGCGCTGGCGGCCGAGGGGACGACCGTCGAGATCGAGTACTTCGCCGAGCGGCGACGCGCGACCGTCTCTCCGGATCCCATGTTCGACCCTGAGATGAAGCGGATGAGGCGGTGATACGTTTGCGCGAAGAACGACAAGAGGGGTTTCCAGGATGAAGAAGACCGCCGACGCGATCATCATCGGCGCCGGGGTGATCGGCGCCGCGACCGCGTTCGAGCTCGGAAAGCGCGGCTACAAGACGATCAACGTCGACAAGCTCCCGGCCGCCGGATATGGGCCGACGTCGAGCTCGTGCTCGATCGTCCGCGCCCACTACTCCTCCTGGGACGGGGTCGCGATGGCGTACGAAGGGTTCTTCTACTGGGAGGACTGGCCGAATTACCTCGAGGTCGAGGACGAGCGCGGATTCGCGAAGTACATGCGCTCGGGAACGGTCCTCCTGAAGAGCAACACCGGCCACCACGAGAAGGTCCTCAAGCACTACCGCGACCTCGGCGTCGAGCACGAGGAGTGGGACCTCGACCGCGCCCGCGAACGCGTCCCGTATTACGACTTCCACGCGTACTGGCCGCCGAGCCGACCGGAGAGCGAAGAGTTCTGGAGGAAACCGGACGAGGAGCTTCCCGGCGTCATCTACACACCGGGTTCCGGGTACATGAACGACCCGCAGTTGACGTCGCACAACCTCCAGCGCGCGGCGGAGGGAAAGGGCGGCGAGTTCATGTTCAACCGCCGCGTCATGGCGATCCGGCGGAACGGCCGCGTGGAGGGGATCACGCTGGAGAACGGGGAGGAAGTCGATGCTCCGGTCGTCGTGAACGTCGCGGGGCCGCATTCCTTCGTGATCAACCGGATGGCCGGCGTCGAAGACGAGATGAACATCAAGACGCGGGCCCTTCGTCACGAGGTGCACATCGTCCCCGCGCCGGAGGAAGTCGACTACGAGCACGAGGGCTTCCATACGTCCGACGGCGACCAGGGGATCTACTTCCGGCCCGAGGCCGGGAACAACATCCTGATCGGAAGCGAGGACCCCGACTGCGACCCGCAGGTCTGGGTCGACGATCCGGACGACTACGACCGGAACGTCTCGCGCGCGCAGTGGGAGGCGCAGGTCTACCGCGTCGCGCGGCGCATCCCGGCGCTCAAGGTCCCGCCGGAGACGCGCGGCCTCGTCGACCTCTATGACGTCTCGGACGACTGGATTCCGATCTACGACAAGTCCGGCCTCGACGGCTTCTACATGGCGATCGGAACGAGCGGGAACCAGTTCAAGAACGCGCCCGTGGTCGCGCATTTGATGGCGGAGTTGATCGACGCATGCGAGAAGGGCCACGACCACGACGCGGATCCGGTCCAGGTGAAGGCGAGGTACACCGGGAACACGCTGGACGCCGGCTTCTACTCGAGGAACCGCGAGATCAACCCGAACTCGAGCTTCTCCGTCAACGGGTAGCCGTCCACGCGCCGGTGCCGGCCAGGACCTGGCCGCGCCGGACGTGTGCCGGTGCCACGCACGGGGACCTCGCCGCCGACACGTGCGCCGCGCTGCGTCGCAAGAAACGCTGCGGCGACGCGCTTACGGAGCGCCAGCTTGACTCGTCTCGGACGCACGTGGCGAACGGCGAGTCGCCCCGTCGGGCGTGTCCAGGTGCCAGGCCCGTAGGGCTAGCGAAGGGGGTCGTCCTCGCGCTCGATCACGCGCGCGACGAGGCCGCGCCAGCGCGGCCGAACATCGACGACCGCGACCGTCACGCCTGCCTCACGCGCGTCCTGCAGGAGCGCTCGGAGAGCGAGCGCACCGGTCATGTCGATCCGGCCGAGGCCGTCGAGGTGGACGACGAGCCGCCCCGCCTCCGCGTGCGCGGCCAGTAGCTCCAGCACCGCGTCTTCAAGGGTCCGGGCGCTGCCGAACCAGAGGACGCCGCGCGGCCTCAGGTGGAGCGTGCCCTCCTCGGTCCAGCTCGTCACCTCGAGCGAGAGCTCGCGGCGCAGATGGAGCCCGATCGAGAGCAGGATTCCGATGACGAGGGCGCGTTCGACGTGCGGGGAGAGGGCGAGCGTGAGCACGAATGTCGCCGCGCCGACCGCGAACTGGCCCCGGGAGTACCGGACGAGCCGAACGAGCGGCAAGAGCCGGATGAGCCCGACAACGGCCGCTATGACGATCGCGGCAAGCACCGCGTCGGGAAGGGGCGAGAGCGCCGACCCGAACGGCAGGAAGGCGAGCACCAGGAGCCCCGTGACGGCGCCGCTCCAGCGCGTGCGCGCACCCGAGAGGCGATTGAGCGCGCTCCGCGAGAACGACCCGCCGACCGGGAACCCGCCCGAGACCGCGGCGGCGACGTTCGCAGCTCCCTGACTGACGAACTCGCGGTTCGGGTCCCAGCGCTTCCGCTCCTGTGCAGCGAAGGTGCGCGCGATCGCAGCGGGCTCGGCGAAGC
>JALZEM010000209.1 GCA_030862005.1 Actinomycetota bacterium
ACATGTCGTCCGAAGCTCGCCGCGCCGCTCTCGCGCGGCTTCGGCCGCGATCGGCGACCCGAAGCTGACGTGGTGGCAAAAGAGAGGGCGGCCGAAGCCGCCCTCTGGGTACGTCACGTAGGAGCCGCAGCTAGTCCATCGTCTGCGGGTTGAGGTGGTCGACGGTGTGGGCGCGGCCGGGCTTCGGAAGGATCGCCCGGTACACCACCATGCCCTCGGCAATGGCGTTGTTCTCGACGCCGTCCGTCGCGTAGATCGGAATCCCCGGTCCCTTCCTGAACAGCGGCCCCGTGTACGGATATGCGGACCACGTGCCCGAGTCCTGCTGCGGGTCGTAGTACGCGATCTCCTTCAGGCGCGTCGGCTTGCTGAAGTCGATGACGTCGACTCCGCCCGTGTACCACGCGTTCACGAGGAGATCGCGGTTACCCATGACCGTCATCCCCATGTGCGCCGAGCAGTACTCGGTTGGTCCCGGGTCGGGCCGCACGTCGCCCACGTGGAACTCGCTCAGGAAGTTGCCGTCCATGTCCGAGAAGAACATGCGTCCGGTCTTATGTACACCACCGGCGGGATTCCACGGCCGCGGCTGCCACGTCGTCATCGTCGGGCACCCGCTCCCGAATGATTCGTCCACCCAGTTCACGACTGTGCCGTCGTTGTTGAACATCACCGAGTGGAAGAAGTCGACGGCGCCGGGGAATTGGCCCGTGCCGCCCGAGCTCACCTTGTCGTCACCGATCGCCATCGGGTCTTCGGTGTCTGGAATCCCAGTTGCGGGATCGATCTCCCAGATCTGCCCCTGCTCCGCGCAGGCGCCACCGGCGATGTTGTGGGCCATGTGGACGACGATGTCGTGGCAGGCGACCGCGGCGACCTCGAGGGCAGGAGGTGCCGGGGGCGCGGGGTTGCAGAGCCCGCGCTCGCACCACTCGATCCTCCCGTCCGGATCACCGGGATAACTGATCACCGGTGCCGCGATCTCGCGGGTGCCCGCCGGGTTGTTCAGCGGCACCTCGAGGACCTGAATCTGGCGGTGCAACGGGTCGTTGACCACCTTGTCCTCGTCGTAGGGATTCGTGGTGTTGTTGTGGTTCGCTTGTCCGCACGTCGGCCCCGGCCGCAGCGGGTACGAGGACACGTAGACGATCAGCCGCGGGTTCGCCTGATCCTCGGCGAACCCTGTCCACGCCGTGATCGTGTGCGCCCCGCAGTCGGTGTACTGCATCTTCGCCGGCGTGATCGTCTGGAACGGGTTTGCTGGGTTGTCGCTCATCTCGAAGATCCGGACGCCCTCCCAGCCGTTCGGATCGTTGTGAGCGGATCGCGGTGCGCCGCAGTTCGGATTTGCCATCGTGCGGTCCACGGCCAGGAGCAGCAGGTCGGCGACGCCGTTCCCGTTCCGGTCCCAGACGATTGGATCGTTCTGGTTCGCATCACACTGGAAGTCCCGCACGAGGCGCGGGCTGGCGGGATTCGAGATGTCGAAGATCCGGGCTCCGCCGCGGGGCGTTGGCGGGCTAGTCGGCGGAGATCCCGCGTCACCGGTGTAGTAGCCGACGAATGCATGGTTTCCCCAGAACGCGAGGTCCGAGTTCGTCGCCTGGTTCGGCGACGTGAAGATCTCGTCCATCTTGAACCGCTGGTCCGGGATGTGTGTGGCGCCCGCCGCTCCGGCCAGCACTGTGAAGACAAGCATTCCCGGAAAGACCAAGCGCAAGAGCCGTCTCATAAGCCCTCCTGTCCCGTCGTTGGACTTCGTCGGCGGACGATCGTAAAGCGCTCGGCCTCGTCTGTCTAGAGGGCACGCAGCCGGGTTAGGTGGCGGCGACGAGCCGTCGGCCGGACGACGTGCTCGTCGCAACGCCGCTCGGAACGGCCGAACGGATGCCGAGCTCGCGCAGGAGGTCCAGAGACGGCCCCACACGAGGGATTCGCTCTCACGGCGCGTCGCATCGAGCCGATATCGGTCTCGTGCGCCGCATGGTCTTCCTCCTGCTCGCTACCGCGCTTGCGACCGCCCTCTCGGCGTGCGGCCACGGCGAAGCAAACGCGCCTGAAGCGGCGGCCGACGTACCGCGCGCCGCCGAGCTCGCGGCGGGCGCGCTCGAGGCACTCGACTCGGCCGGCAGCGCCCATTACGTCCTCGACGCGCGGCTCGAATTCACGCGAGAGGCCGCGGAGCGCGGGGCCGCGCTCGGCGACCAGCCGATAACGCTTCACGCCGAAGGGGACGGGTCGCGCGACCGGGCGACGGCCGATCTCGTGCTCGATCTAGGCGAGAGCACGATCGCGGCGCGGATCCTCGCCGACAAGCGCTCGTTCTTCGTTCGCTTCATGGACGTCTGGTACGGCAAGGTCGGCGCCGGGTTCGATCCCGAGGCGGCGCGCGAGTACGAGCTGCTCACGCCCGAGCGCGTGCGCGAGTACTTCGACGACGTATTCGTCGGCGAGGTCTCGGACGGGCCGGACGTTGGGGGGAAGGCAACGTGGAAGTTCGAGGGGCACCTCAACGTCGACGGCCTCGTCGCCCTCGTCGAGGAGTACCAGGGCGATCTGCACGAGACGGCGATGGACCAGCTCCGCGCGTTCGGCGAAGTCACGCGTCTCTCGTTCCTCGTCGGGAAGGACGACGGCCTTCCGTACCGCCAGGCGGTCGACCTCAACCTCACGCACGACCAGGCGCTGAAGGCGGACGAGGATCCGCCTGTGGATTCGCTCGAGCTCCAGCTCGTCCTCGAGCTCTCGGAGTTCGGCAAGGAAGTGAAGCTCGACCCGCCTGAGCGCTACGAGCCGCTGGACAAGCTCGTCGAGGAGTTGTTCGCGGGTCTCCGCTGATCTCGCCGCCGAAGAAGCAGGCTCTCACCGCTCGCCGCACGAAAACCTGCATAGAGAAGCGCCGCTCCGACCGCGATGAACGCTGTCGTCTCGGCCGTGCCCAGCCCCGCGAGCGCGCTCCCGGCCGCGGCGACGGCGGTGCCCGCAAGGATGAGCGTGTTCGCGACCCGCCGGCGGCGGAAGGTGATCAACGCAACGGCGACGACCGCGAGCGTGCCGAGGCTGTTGCCAAGGATGGCGACGAGCCGGGCCGGGATGAAGTCCAGGTGCGCCTGCGCCTCGGGGATGCTTTCGCCCGAGACGGGAGAGGTAAGAGGCACGGCGACGGCAAGGCCGATCGCGAGCCCCGTGTAGAGGAGCCCGACAGGGGCGGCCCAACGTCTCCGCGCGAAGAGGAGCGACCCGACGCCGAGGAGCGCGGCCGTGAGCAGCCCACCGAAGAGGTAGTAGACGCGGAACGCAGTGTCGTCCCAACCCGCCGCCGCTCCCCATGCGAGCGCGCCCGAGGCGAGGGCATACGCGAGCAGTGACCCCGCCCACGCCGCGAGCTCCGGCGCACGGCGGACGCGATAGCGGCGAAGGAGGTCACCGGCGAAGCGGAAGGCGACGAGCGCCGCAGCGAACGCGAGCAAGGCCTCCACGCTGCGGGAGCTTACGCCGCGTCCCGCGTCCGACCTGCTCGGCTACGCTCCGAGCGATGCCGGAGATGCGGTATCGCCTCATGACGCCCGGCCCGACGCCGGTTCCAGCGGAAGTACTCGCGGCGATGTCGGCGCCGATCGTTCACCACCGTACGCCGGCTTTTCGCGCGACGCTCGCGCGTTTACTCGCGCGCCTGAAGGAGGTCTACCGAACCGACGACGAGATTCTGCTCTTCACGTCTTCCGGAACCGGCGGAATGGAGTCGGCCGTTGCGAACCTATGCTCGCCCGGCGACCGGGTCCTCGTCGCCTCGGCCGGTAACTTCGGCGAGCGCTGGGCCGCGATCGCGAAGGCGTACGGCTGCGATCTCGTTCACCTTCGCTACTCGTGGGGCGAGACGCCGACGGCGGACGACGTAGCGTCGACGCTCGCCGAACGGGGAGGGGCGACCGCCGTACTGCTCACCCATTGCGAGACGTCGACAGGCGTCGTATCGGACATCCGCGCGATCGCAGAGCGCGTGGGCGAGTCGACCGCGCTGACCGTCGTCGACGCGATCTCGAGTCTCGGCGCCGTGCCGCTCGAGACGGACGCCTGGGGTTTGGACGTCGTCGTTGCCGGCTCGCAAAAGGCGCTGATGACACCGCCCGGTCTTGCGACCGTCGCGGCCTCTGAGGGCGCGCTCGAAGCAGCGCGGACGAACGCGAGCCCGCGCTTCTACCTCGACTGGGGGCGAACGTTCGACGCTCAGAACGAGGATCCGCCCGTCAACCCGTTCACGCCGGCCATCTCGCTCGTCCTCGGGCTCGACGTGGCCGTGTCGCTCCTGCTCGACGAGGGCCTTGAGGCGGTCTTCGACCGCCACATCCGGCTTGGCCGCGCCTGCCGGGCGGGCGCGAAGGCGATGGGGCTCGAGCTCTTCTCGCCGGACGAAGACCGGTCGGCGGTCGTGACTGCGATCCGGATGCCGCCGGAGATCGACGCCGGCGAGGTCATCGCGACGATCGGCGAGCGGCACGGGATCACCCTGGAGGGCGGTCGCGCCGAGCTCGTCGGAAAGATCGTCCGCATCGGACACATCGGGTACATGGACGTCTTCGACGTGGCGACCGCGCTCGCTGCGCTCGAGCTGGTTCTCGGGGATCTGGGCGCCGACATCGAGCGGGGGGTCGCCGTGACGGCGGCGCTCGACGCGTACGCCGAGCCCGTCCGGGTTTGATGCGCCCGCACATGAGGGTCCTCGTCTGCGAGCCGATCGCCGACGCGGGCGTCGCGCTCCTTCGCACCCGCTTCGACGTGGACGTCGACCCGAACGGCGACCTCGGAGACCGGATCGGCGACTACGACGCCATCATCGTGAGGAGCGCGACCCAGCTGACGCGGGACGTGATCGAGCGGGCCGAGCGCCTGAAGGTGATCGGACGCGCCGGGGTGGGGGTCGACAACGTCGACGTCGAGGCGGCGTCGGAGCGCGGGATCGTTGTCGCGAACGCGCCGCAGTCGACCGTGATCTCCGCGGCCGAGCACACGGTCGCACTCCTCCTCGCGCTCTCGAGGAACGTGCCGCAGGCTCACGCGGCGCTGAAGGACGGGAGGTGGGAGCGGTCCCGGTTCGCAGGGCTCGAGGTCGCCGACAAGACGCTCGGCCTCGTTGGCTTCGGCCGCATCGGCCAACAGGTTGCGCGGCGGGCGATCGCGCTCGAGATGCGCGTGATCGCACACGACCCCTACGTGGCGCCCGAACGGTTCCGCACGCTCGGCGTGGAGCGGGTCGAGACGCTGGACGCGCTGCTCGAGCGGTCGGACTTCGCCTCGCTTCACCTGACGCTCACGCCGGAGACGCGTGGGCTGATCGGGCGACGCGAGCTCGAGCGCGCAAAGGCCGGAATTCGGATCGTGAACGCGGCACGCGGCGAGCTCATCGACGAGGATGCGCTCGTCGAGAGCCTCCGGTCGGGTCAGGTAGCGGCGGCGGCACTCGACGTCTTCTCCGAGGAGCCGTATGCGGGGCCGCTCCTCGACCTCGACAACGTCGTCGTGACCCCGCATCTCGGAGCGTCGACCGAGGAGGCGCAGGATCGAGCGGGCATGATCGTGGCCGAGCAGGTCGCGGCCGCGCTCGAGGGAGGTGTGGTGACGAACGCGGTGAACATGCCGGCCGTCGCCGCGGAGGACCTCGAGTACATCGGGCCGTTCCTGCCGCTCGTCGCGAACCTGGGCGCGCTCGCCGTCGAGCTCGCAGGCGGAAGCGCTACGTGCCTCGATCTCACGTACCTCGGGCAGCTCGCGGAGCGCGACACCCGCCTCCTCACCGTCGCGGCGCTGAACGGCACGTTTCACGGGCGCGTCGAACAGCCGGTCAACTACGTCAACGCCCCGCTCGTCGCCCGCGAGCGGGGTCTCGAGGTGCGAGAGCAGTCGAGCTCGGCTTCCCCGGACTTCACGAGCCTGGTCGTCGTCACCGCCCACGCCGGAGACGACTCCTACACGGTTGCCGGAACGACGATCGGACGAGATCACCGACCGCAGCTCCTGCGCGCACTTGGCTACGAGATCGACGTGGAGCTCGACCGCCTCATGCTCTTCGCCGTCAACGACGACACACCCGGGATGATCGGTCGTCTCGGCTCGATCCTCGGCGAGGCGAAGATCAACATCGCCAACATGGCCGTCTCGCGCAACCGTCAGGCGGCGCGGGCGCTGATGGCGCTTTCGCTCGACAGCCCGCTGCCGCCGGAGGTGCTCGACCGCCTGCGCGCCGAGCCGGGCTTCGTCGACGCGCGCTTCATCGTCCTGCCGGAGCCATGATCCGGGACTGGCCGACGCCGGTCGAGCGTGTCGCTCGCTTTCTCCGCGAGGCGCGGGTCGAGGCGCGGCTGGAAGAGTTCCGCGAAGGGACTCCCACGGCCGAGGCTGCCGCCGCCGCCGCGGGTTGCCGGCTCGCGCAGATCGTGAAGTCGCTTGTCTTCGCATGCGACGGGCACTGGGTGCTGGTGATGATCCCCGGAGACGCGCGCGCGGACCGCTCGAAGGTCGCCGCAGCGGCCGGCTGCAGCAGCGCCCGCATCGCCGGAGCAGAGGAGGTTCGTCTCGCGACCGGCTTCGAAGCGGGGGGCGTTGCGCCGTTCCCGCTTGTGGGCGTGGAGACGATCCTGATCGAGCGCACGCTCCTCGCGCAGGAGATCGTCTGGGTCGGGGCGGGCTCGAGCAGGCACCTCGCCGCGCTCGCTGCGGCCGACCTCGTGCGCCTTGCGCGGGCGCGTCCGGTCGACGTCGTCACCGACCTTCCGCCTCCCGTACGGGCGGGAACCGCCTGATCGGGGTACATCAATCCATGGAGGGGTAGGCTGCGGCCATGCGAGAAACCGAAAAGATCTGGATGAACGGCGAGCTCGTCGACTGGGCCGACGCGAAGATTCACGTCGGCACGCACGGGCTCCACTACGGGGCGGGAGTGTTCGAAGGCATCCGGTGCTACGAGACGGCGCGGGGGCCTGCTGTCTTCCGTCTGACGGACCACTTGCAGCGGCTGCAAAACTCCGCGCGCCTCCTCTACATGGAGCTCCCGTACTCGATCGACGAGCTCCGAGATGCATGCTATGAGCTGATCGGCGCGAACGGGCTGCCGGAGTGCTACCTCCGTCCGATGGCCTTCTACGGCTACGGCGAGCTCGGCGTAGCGCCCGGCGCCAACCCGATCGACACCGTCGTCATGAGCTGGCCCTGGGGCGCGTACCTGGGCGAGGACGGGCTCAGCGGCGGGATCCGCGCGAAGATCTCGACCTGGCAGCGCATCGGCCCGAACGTGATTCCGCACGTCTCGAAGGCGACGGGCATCTACCTGAACTCGATGCTCGCCGTCATGGAGGCCAACCGAGCCGGCTACGACGAGGCGATCCTCCTCACGGCCGAGGGCTACGTCGCCGACGGCTCGGGCGAGAACATCTTCGTCGTGAAGGACGGAAAGCTAGCGACGCCGGAGCTCGCGAACGCGATTCTTCCCGGCATCACACGCGACACGATCATCCGCATTGCGCGCGGCCTCGGCTACGAGATCGAGGAAACCCAACTCATCCGCTCCGACCTCTACCTGGCGGACGAGGTGTTCATGTGCGGGACGGCCGCCGAGGTTACACCGCTTCGGTCGGTCGACGATGTCGAGATCGGGGTCGGGGCGGTGACGCTCGAGATCCAGCAGGCCTACATGGACACCGTGCGCGGGCTGCGCGAGGAGTGGTTGGGCTGGCTCGAGCACGCGGAGAAGGCTTCGCCCGTTCCCGGATCTTGAATCTCGGCGCCGGATCGGTCCGGGCCGTACGACCGGCGCCCAGCTTTGTCTGACGTCCCGCGGGAACGAGGAGGACGTGGCGCGGCGGCACACGCGATCCCGCTCGCGGCGCCGTACGTCGACGAGCGGGAAGAGGAGCTGGTCCTCGAGGTGCTTCGCTCGGGCCGTCTCTCGCTCGGGCCGATGCTCGAACGGTTCGAGCAGGTCCTGGCGGAATGCGTGCAATCGCCCTTTGTCGCGGGTGTTTCGAGCGGGACCGCCGGGCTTCACCTCGGCGTTCGGCTCCTCGGGGTCGGCACCGGCGACGAGGTCGTCACGAGCCCTTTCTCGTTCGTCGCGTCCGCGAACTGCCTCCTCTACGAGGGCGCGAGCCCCATCTTCGCCGACGTCGACCCGTCGACACTGAACCTCGACCCGGCTGCGGTCGAGGCCGCGATCACGCCGCGGACGAAGGCGATCCTCCCGGTCGACATCTTCGGCTACCCCGCCGATTTGTCGGAGCTCGAAGCAATCGCGGCTCGCCACGGTCTCGCGCTCCTCGAGGACGCGTGCCAGGCCCTCGGCGCGGAGTACCGCGGCCGCCCCGTCGGCTCCCTCGCGCACCCTGCCGTCTTCGCCTTCTACCCGAACAAGCAGCTGACGACGGGAGAAGGCGGCGCCGTCGCCCTCGCGAGCGAGGAGGAGTGGAACCTCGTCAAGAGCCTCGCGAACCAGGGACGAAGCGACTCCGGTGACTGGCTCACGCACTCGCGCCTCGGCTACAACTACCGCCTCGACGAGCTCTCCGCCGCG
>JALZEM010000213.1 GCA_030862005.1 Actinomycetota bacterium
CGGCGAGTTCGTGAGCGACGAGATCTGCGACCGCTTCTGCGTCCTCGGGACGGCCGAGCGGGCGACGGCGAAGCTACGCGAGCTCGAGTCGCTCGGCGTCGACCACTTCAACATCTACCTGATGACCCAGGGTCAAGAGGAGACGCTCGAGGCATACGGCGACGAGATCATCCCGCGGTTCACGCGCGTGGCCGCCTAACGGCTCGCGAGTTCGCCGACTCGCGACGGGCTGCCGCTATCGCGGGAGGGAGGGCGCGCTTCCGCGGCGGATGCGGTGGCCGAATTCGCCTATGAGCGCCTCTCCCTCGGGCGGTCCCGAGAGCACCACGTCCACCGCATGCCCCTCGGCGGGACGGTCCGTCGGAAGCCAGGGGCGATCGGGCGGGCACAGGATGAGCGTCTTCGCGCGCTCCCCGAGGAACCCCAGTCGATTCTCGCCGTGGACTGTCCCGTCCCAGAGCTCGAGCTCGAGCCGGTCCCGGAGCAGCCTGGCCATCGCCGCGGGCTCGCCGACCACTCCGAGCTCCGAGAGGCCGAGCAGCTCCTTCCCGGCGAACGAGCCCGCCGCGTGCGTCTCGCCGATGCCGCGGTGCGCGATCAGCTCGACGATGTTGCCGGCCGGATCGTGGAAATAGCACGCGAGCGCATCCCAGTTCGAGAAGTCGAACACGACCTCGCCCTTCTCCCGCTCGGGGAGAAGCTCGGCGCGCTCGGCGGTCCAGGTGAGAAGGGCGTCGAAGCGGTTCCCCGGAGCGAGCAGCGCGAAGTGGTAGAAGGCCTGCGCCGCGCTCTGAACGAAGTCGAGCCGGGTCACGCCGATGTTGACGGCCACGAGCTCGTCCGTACGCTCGAGGAGCTCGACGCCGAGACGCGAGGTGTAGAAGTCGGCGAGCGTCGAGAGTAACCGCTCGGGAGCCTGCAGTCGCACGTGAAGGAAGTCCATTCGCTCCTCCTTGCTCGCGGATCCCGAGGGTCGCGCCGCGGGTAGCTCGGCGCGACATCGCGAGTGCACCAAGGACGTACGGTTGTGTCAAGGACTCTGCCCCAAACCTGCGAGACGCGTGTTCGGCCTCGACGGTCCGAGCTAGCGGGTACGGCGGCCGAGCTCGGGCTCGGGCCAGCGCGGCGCGTCGGCCGGGTCCGCCGGGGCGCGGCGTTCGACCCGCCACAGAACGAACCCAAAGCCCAGGAGAGCGGCCTCGACGAGCGTGATCGCTACGCGGTTGAGGATCGTTGCGCCGAGCGCGACGCCCTCGGACGCGACCGCGAGCATGAGGCCGTACATCGAGCCCTCGCGGACGCCGAGACCGGACGGAGCGAAGAACGAGAGGACCGCGACGATCGCGCCGACGGCCGCGGTGCCGCCGAGGTACGGGATCGAGTTCAAGCCCGGCGCGCCGCCGACCGAGCGGACAAGAAAGAAGAGGGCGACCCCGCCCACGACCCACGTCGCCGAGTAGAACAGAAGGAGCGCAAGCATCGTCCGATACGGAAGGGCAGGCGGCTCGGTTCCACCGAAACGGGGAAAGATCCGGCGCCCGAGCGCCCCGAACACCCGCGGGTGGATCAGGACGGCGACGATCGCCGCGAAGACCGCGAGTGGGATCAGCGCCGTCGCGTCGCCGCGGACGGGAACGAGGGCCACGGCGAAGACAAGGACCCCGGCGAGGGCCGAGAGTGCCGCCTCGAGCAGGATCGAGCCGAGGACAAGCGACGTGCTCCTGACCCCGGCGCGCCGCACCCATACGATCCGCGCTAGGGGCGTCCAGACCGTCCCGGGGACGTACTTTGCAAGCATCGAAGCCATCTCCGCCTGAAGGGCGAGCGAGTAGCTCACGCGAACGCCGAGGGCCGCAAGGATCCATTGCCAGCCGAGGACGAACAGGAGGTAGTACAGCGCAAGGACGGCGAGCGCGATGACGACGTCCAGTACGCGCGCCTCGCGCAGCCGCGGTACAGCCTCGGACGCCGCGTCGCGGAGGAAGTAGCCGAGGAACGCGAGCACGAGCGCGAGCAGGACGATCTGTAGCGCGGCCAAGACGCGCCGCTGCCTCAGGAACCGGAAAAGGCGCTCCCTCACGGCCGAACTGTAGTCGCCGGTTCTCTCGCGGTCCCAGGCGCTACTTGGGCTCGACGGGGATCGCCGCCTGCTCCCGCGCCTCGAACTACCGGCCGACGGACTGCGGCAAACCTAGGGCTTGGGCCGTGCGGCCAGGATCGCGCCGAGGATCACGCCTGCGCCGACGAGCTGAAGCCACGCGGGAAGGCCACCGGCGCGGTGCCAGCCGTGGAAGCGGTGGCTCGGGAAGAGCTTGCGCCCGCCCGGCCGCGGAAGCGCAAAGAGGTGCTCGACGTCGGGGAGGCACGCCGCCACCGCGCCGAGCGTCGCCGGATGGATCAGTCCGAGGCGGCCGGCAAGGGCGACGACGCCGAGCGACCCCGTCCCGATCTCGAACGGACGCGACGGAATGTCCGTGTGCGGGATGCGGTCACCGACGAGGTGGAGCAGCGGGCCGCTCGCGAGGGCGCCGACGCGCGAGCCGAGTACGCGTCCCGCAACGGCGCCCGTCGCCACGTGAGCGATGACGATCACCCCCTCATCTAATCGAGGGGCGCGCACGGTGCGCAAGTCATCCCACCCTTGCGGGTGCGCGAGGATCGAGTAGAAGCCACCGCGGGATGCGTGTTGCCCATTTCCTGAACGCCCTCGATGAGCTCCGGGACGCAGGATGAGTGAGGGGGACGCGCGCGTCCGCCACCGGCCGCTCGACGCGCAGGTGATCCCGCGCTTCGCGGGCGTGCGCACGTTCATGCGGCTCCCGCACGTCACCGATCTCGGCGGCGTCGATGTCGCCGCGTTCGGCATCCCGTTCGACACGGCGACGAGCTTCCGCGCCGGAGCACGCTTCGGGCCGGAGGCGATTCGCTCGGCCTCCTCCCTCCTCCGCCCCTACCACCCGGCGTTCGACCTCGATCTCCTCGACGCGCTTTCCGTCGTCGACTACGGCGATCTTCCCGTCGCGCCGGGGGACACGATCGAGACCTACCGGCGGGTGGAGGAGGCGCTTGCTCCGATCGTGGACGCAGGCGTCTTTCCACTCGCAATGGGCGGCGACCACGCGATCACGCTCGCCGAGCTCCGCGTGCTTGCACGGGCGCACGGTCCACTCGCCCTCGTCCAGCTCGATTCCCACGTCGACACGTGGGAGGCGTACTTCGGCCAGAAGTACTTCCACGGGACGACGTTCAAGCGGGCCGTCGAGGAAGGCGTGCTCGACGCGGCCGCGTCAGTCCAGGCCGGAATCCGCGGGTCGCTCTACGGGCGCGAAGACCTCGACGTCGCGCGGCGCCTCGGGTTCCGCGTCATAGCGAGCGACGAGCTGCGACCGCTCGGAGACGCGGGTTTCGCGGACGCGGTCCGCGAGCGAGTCGGCGACCGACCGGTCTTTCTCTCGTTCGACATCGACTTCCTCGATCCCGCCTACGCGCCTGGAACAGGGACCCCCGAGGTGGCCGGCTTCACGACGCACGAAGCGGTGTTCTTCCTTCGCGCTCTTCGCGGGATCCGCCTCGTCGGTTGCGACGTGGTCGAGGTCGCGCCCGCATACGACGGACCCGGGCAGCCGACGGCGCTCGCGGCGGCCAACGTCATGTGGGAGCTCCTGGCGCTGCGAGCGACGGTTTGACCGGCCCGGTCCAGCTCGCGTCGCCGCTTGATGCGGTCTAGCCCGAAGGCCAGCGCGTCGTGACGACCTTGCTCTCGGTGAAGAAGTGGACGCCGTCCATCCCCGTCGCGTGGAGGTCGCCGTAGAAGGAGCCCTTCCACCCGGCGAAGGGGAAGAACGCCATCGCCGCGGGAACGGGAATGTTGATGCCGACCATCCCTGCAGTCACCCTGCGGCGGAACGCGCGCGCAACGCCGCCGTCGCGCGTGAAGATCGCGGTCGCGTTCCCGAACTCGTTTCGCGCGATTACGTCGAGCGCCTCGTCCAAGGAGTCGAGCCGCTCCATGGTCAGGACCGGACCGAAGATCTCCTCCTGGGCGACCTTCATCTCAGGTCGAACCTGATCGAGAATCGTCGGGCCGAGGAAGAACCCGCCGTTTCCACCCTCGAATCGCCCGTCGATGAGCAGGCGCGCACCCTCCTTCTCCCCCAGCTCGATGTACTTCGCAACCCGTTGCCGAGCCTCGTCGGTCGTTACGGGAGTAATCGTGTTCTCGGGATCCAGGCCCGGACCGACCGGGGACGCCTGCGCGATCTGGACGAGCCGCTCGACGAGATCGTCGGCGATCCCGCCGACTGCGACGCCCACCGACCCGGCGAGACAGCGTTGGCCGGCGTTCGCGAAGGCGGACGAGAAGAGGCCGGGTGCCGCCATCTCGAGGTCTGCGTCCGGCATGACGACGATGTGGTTCTTCGCGCCCGCAAGCGCCTGAACACGCTTGCCCGCCTGTGCGCATCGGGCGTAAACGTGCTTCGCGACCGGAGCCGAGCCCACGAACGAGACGGCTCGGATCAGCGGGTGGTCGC
>JALZEM010000230.1 GCA_030862005.1 Actinomycetota bacterium
TCGTCTGGGTCGAGCTCCGCCACGAGGGCGTGCGAGGGTTTGGAGAAGCCGCGCCACAGCCTCACTACGGCCAGAGCGTCGAGTCGGCGTCAATGTTCCTGGACGAAGCGGGTGCGCTTCTCGGCGATGACCCGTTCGCGCTGGACGAGATCGGCCGGCGGCTGGCCCAGCAGCCGGGTGAGACGGCGGCAAAGTCGGCGCTGGATGCGGCGCTCCACGACCTCTGCGGGAAGCTCGTGCGCGTGCCGGTGTGGCGGTTGCTCGGCCTTGCGCGCGCGGGTCCGCCGACCTCGTGGACGATCTGGCTCGGCGACCCCGACGACATGGCGCTGCGGGCGGAGGAGCTCGACGGCCGGTTCCGCCGCCTCAAGCTGAAGCTCGGAGGCCGCGACGGCTTGGATGTGGAGCGCGTCCGCGCCGTCCGCTCGGTCACGGACCTGCCGCTGATGGTCGACGTGAACGAGTACTGGGGAATCGACGAGGCCCTCGAGAACATGCGGGCGCTCGCGAAGCTCGGCGTCGAGTACGTCGAACAGCCGCTTCGCGCCGGCAGCCCCGACGGTCCTCGGCTCAAGCGCGAAGCCCCGCTTCCCGTGTACGTCGACGAGGATTGCCATACGCTCGCCGACGTCGCCGCCTGCGCCGAGCGTGCCCACGGGATCAACATCAAGCTCGCGAAAAGCGGCGGCATCCGCGAAGCGATGCGTATGGCCGCTGCGGCGCGCGCGTTGCGGCTCGGGATCATGCTCGGGTGCATGGTCGAGTCCGGGCTTGGAATCGCAGCGGCCTGCCAGGTGGCGAGCCTCTGCGACCACGTCGACCTCGACGGCAACCTCCTTCTCGCGGACGACCCGTGGGAAGGAGTCGACTTCCGTGATGGGGTGCAGTTCCCGTCGGACGCCCCGGGTCTCGGAGTTCGACCCGCCTCTCGCGTCAGCGGCGCACTCCACGTCGGCGACGGATGACCAGTGATTCTCCCGACCCGCGCGGGGGTGCGGATCCGAAGGCCGGAGATGCGGCCGAGAAGCGGTACCTGATCCTCGCCGAGGCATACGCGCACGACCCACACCACGGGAAGACGATGCGCGGTGTCGTGCGCTACCGCCCACATCCCGTAGTGGCGATTCTCGACTCGAAAAGTGCGGGGGAAACGTACGACGGCATCCCGATCGTCGGCACCGTCGCGGACGCGCTTCCGTATCGTCCGACGACCGCGCTCGTCGGCGTCGCGGTTGCGGGCGGTCGCCTCCCGCCCGAGTGGCGCGACATTTTGCGCAGCTCGATCGAGGTGGGTCTCGACGTCGAGGCGGGGATGCACGAGTACCTCGCCGACGACCCGGAACTCGCGGAGCTCGCTCGTCGGCACGGAGTCGAGCTCCACGACGTCCGCCGGCCACCCCCCGATCTCAGCGTTCCGAGCGGTGCGAACCTGACGCACGACGCGACCGTCGTCCTCACCGTCGGCTCCGACTGCGCGATCGGGAAGAAGACGGTCGCACTCGAGCTCGACGCAGAGGCGCGGCGCCGTGGGCTCCGCTCGGTGTTCGTCCCGACCGGCCAGACGGGAATCATGATCGCGGGCTGGGGCATCGCCGTCGACGCGGTCGTGGCCGACTTCGTGGCAGGCGCGGCCGAGCGTCTCGTCGTCGAGGGCGCGACGCGCGGTGATCTCCTGTGGGTCGAGGGTCAGGGCTCGCTCGTTCATCCGCAGTTCTCCGGAGTGACGCTCGGCCTCTACCACGGCAGCGTGCCGCACGCGCTCGTCCTCTGCCATGCCGCTGGCGCGACGGAGATCGAGGGTTGTGCCGGCCATCCGCTTCCGACGCTCCCGGAGCTCATCGACCTGCACGAGCGGATCGCGCTCCCGATCCGTCCTGCGAAGGTGGTCGCCCTGGCGCTCAACACGTCGCTTCTCACGGTGGACGATGCGCGGCGCACGCTCGAGGCCGCGCAGGACGAGACGGGCCTTCTCGCCGACGATCCCGTCCGGTTCGGCGCCGAGCGGCTCGTCGACGCCGTTCTCGCACGGCTTCCGGAGCGGGAGCGATTGGAAGCGGGTATAAGGGCGAAATGAGAGATGCCCGCGTCGAGCGGCTTGCCGACCTCATCGTCCACTACTCACTCGAGCTCCGCGAGGGACAGGTCGTGCGGCTCGACGGGTTCGACGTCGCCGCCCCGCTCGCGCTCGCGCTCTATCGGTCGGCTCTCGAGGCGGGGGCGCACCCCTACACGAGCCTGACGCTCGACGGGCTCGCCGAGCTGCTCGTTGAGCACGGCTCGGAAGAGCAGCTCACGTACATCTCGCCGATCCAGTGGCACGAGCTCGAGTCGCTCGACGCGCTCGTCACGATCTGGTCGGAGCACAACACGCGCTCCTTCACGCGCGCTGACGAGGGCAAGCACAGCCGTCTGATCGCGGCTCACCGACAGCTATCCAACCGCCGCTGGGAACGGATCGCGAATGAGGAGATGCGCTGGTGCGGGACCCTCCATCCGACGCACGCGCATGCGCAGGACGCCGACATGTCGCTCGGGGATTACGAGGCGTTCTTCTTCGCCGCCTGTCACACCGACAAGGACAATCCTTCACGCCATTGGAAGGAGGTCGCGCGTTCGCTCGGCGCGCGCGCGAAAGAGCTCGAAGCCGTCCGCGAGCTGTGGATCCTCGGCCCCGACACCGATCTTCGGGTGGGCGTCGCCGGGCGAAACTGGATGGCGGCGGACGGGCGCTACAACATGCCCGACGGCGAGGTCTTCACGAGCCCAGTGGAGACGGAGACGGAGGGCCAGATCCGTTACACGTTCCCGGCGATCTTCCAGGGACGCGAGGTTGAGGACGTCCGGCTGCGTTTCGAGGGCGGACGCGTCGTGCACGCGGAAGCCTCACGAGGGGACACGTACCTTCAGTCGCTCCTCGGAATGGACGACGGGGCGCGCGTTCTCGGCGAGGTCGCCTTCGGCCTCAACTACGAGATCGATCGCTTCACGCGGAACATCCTGCTCGACGAGAAGATCGGCGGGACGATGCACCTCGCCCTCGGCGCCGGGTTCCAGCAGGCGGGCGGGAAGAACTCGTCCGCGCTCCACTGGGACATGATCTGCGACCTTCGAACCGGAGGCGAGGTCTATGCCGACGGCGATCTGATCTGGAAGGACGGCGTCTTCTTGCGCGACGTTCCGGCGCTCGA
>JALZEM010000238.1 GCA_030862005.1 Actinomycetota bacterium
GCCTCCTCGATCCGGAACTGCGCGCGGTCGATCGGGCTTCCGCTCGTCGCAAGGAGCGGCCAGCCTTCCTGAAGAAGCGCCAGCGCTTCCTCGGCGCGACCGCGGTCGAGCTCGAGGTGTGCGAGAAGCTGATGGGCGCGCGCCGTGCGGTACGAGTCCTCCGTGAGCTCGAGAACCTCGAGGGCCTTGCGTGCGTACCGCGTGGCCGTCTCGATGTCGTTTTGCTCGCCGTGGAGCTTCGACTGCGACCAGTAGAGATGGACGCGGACGATCGGATCGCGAAGATCGCGGCCGACCTCGAGCGCTCGCGCGAGGAGCTCCTCGGCGCGTCGGAAGCTTCCGGAGTCCATCAGCGCGTACCCGAGGAGCACCGCGAAGCGGACGATCTGGACCGGGTCGCCCCGGCGCTCGGCGGCGTCGACGCAGCGCTCGAACACGCTGATCGCCGCCTGGGGCTCGCCGAGCATCGCGTACGTCCGTCCAAGTGTTTCTGCGAGCGCCGGATGCTCCGAGACGTCCGCCCCGTATGCGCGGAGCGCCGCTTCGATCTGGTCGACGGCCTGCCGCGGCTCCCCCCGTCGAAACGCGAGCTGGCCGAGGCCGGCGAGGGCGGCGGCGCGCTCACGCTCGGAGCCCGCATGCTCGAGCGCCTGCGCGTAGAGGCGACCGGCGAGCTCGAGCTCGTCGAGTCGCAGGGCAAGCTCCGCCTCGAGGAGGCCTTCGCGATCGGCCCCATCGTTCTCGCTGCCTGTCGCCAGGTAATCCTCCGAGACGCCGAGCCGGCGCCCGAGCTCCCGCAGGAGCTGGAGCGACGGGATTCGGTCACCCGCTTCGATTCGTGAGATGTACGCGGGCGAGCACCCTGGAAACGCGAGCTGTCGCTGGCTCACGCCGGCCTGCTCGCGCGCGGCCTTGAGGCGCGCGCCGACGGCCCTTGGATCGTCGACGTGAGTTGACTTTTGTCTGGGCATCAGCGGGGTGTTATATAATCCGTCGCCGCACCGGGCCCGGGGCTGTTCCAGTAGTCAAACGTGAAAGGAACTGTCCCGATGAAACTCCGCCTTGCGTTGCTGTGCGTCAGTTTGGGTTCGCTCGCTTCCGTCTTCGGGAGGGGCCTGCCGTGGTCGTGAGACACGGCGGCCTTCCCTGGTCGTAGGCAGACAATAAACGCTTTTCGCTCGGGGCGGCGGGGACAACTGTTTCCGCCGCTTGCCCCTGCCGTAGTTTACGGATGTTGACCGACCGCGGTGATCCCTCGTTCGGGTGCTTTCCCTGCGGCCCCGCTCGATACGGGCAGGGAGAGGGGGGAGCCCGACTGCGGCGGCGAGCCCCCCCGATGAGGCGCGGCCTGGGGAAGCCGCGCCTGCTTGTTGCCGCCCTCATATTGATCGGGCGGCCGGCAAAGCCGGTGTGAGAGAGCGAGAGAACCGCCCCCGCTGACAACTGTAATCAACTCCGCGGAGGAGTCGCGTCCCTCGGAAGGGGTATTCCCTACGGAGCATGCGCACCGACTGGGGCGCCCACGCCGCCCGCGAGGAGGACAGGTATCGCGAGGGGGTCCAACGACTCCCCGACGAGCCCGACGCTCGGCAGAAGCAGCTCGTTCGGGTCGCGATGGCCGCTGGCGGCGCCGGCCTGGCGCGACTCATGCAGGGCCGGGAGGACGAAGCCTCCGGCTGGTTCGCTCGCTCGGCCGAGCGCTACCGCGAAAGCTTCGAGCACGCACCGCCCGAGAGCTGGGGTCGCCTGATCGGCGTGGTCAAGGCGCGGATCCTCGCTGGCGACTGGGGCGGAGCCGAGCGGGACGCCGAATGGGCGCTCGCTCAGAAGGCCGATGCGAGCAACTCGCCGATCGCCCGATACGCCGGCGCGCTCGCCGCGCTCGTTCTCGGTCGGGACACCGAGGCGGCCTCGATGTCGTTGGCGCTTCTGGCCGAGGAAGAAACGGCGTTCCCCCGTTCGGTCGCCGATTCGCTTCTCGCGCTCGCGGGCGCAGACGCCGATGGCTACGCCCGCGCGGCTGGCGCGGTGTTGCGCTCATTTGAAACGCGCGAGTCGTACCTCGAGGACGTCCCGGTCGCCGACACCGTGATCGTCCTCGAGGCGCTCGCGGAGCGGCGCGGGATCGCCGCGGGGCTCCATTCGGCGCTCCTTCCGTCATAGGAAGCGAAAGCGCCGCACCTGGAGGAAGCGATGGGCGCGCTGTCGATCGCGCTCGGCGACCGGCTAGCGGAACGAACCTGCGGATGATCGCTGCGCGCCTTCATGCAGTCAGCGTTCTGTCGCGTTCGCGTGAGCCTTGCAAACGCGGCTCGGTGCAGCTAGACGAGCAGCCCCGTCACGTACATGACGACGATCCCTGCGAGGAAGCCGCCGAGCACGTGCGGTGACGAAAGCCCGCCGGGGGCACGTCCGGCTACGTAGCGCCCGACCTCGACGACGACCTCGGCGGCCGCGCCCGCGGCTGCGGCGAAGAAGACGACGCCGAGGATGTCGCTCGTGACGAAACCTCCGAGCCACGCGCCGAGGATCGCGGGAGCGCCCGCGACCAGCGCGAGCGCCGCGAGGGCCGGAATCCCGATCGCACGCGTCTTCTCCTCGGCCGCAGGCGCCGCGATCCCGAGCCCCTCCGTCACGTTGTGAACCATGAACCCGATGACGAAGAAGGTCCCGAGCGCGAGCTCGCCGAGCGCGAACGA
>JALZEM010000256.1 GCA_030862005.1 Actinomycetota bacterium
GCCCAGTCGATCGCGCGCGCCATGTCGCGGACGTGGATGAGCGGCCGCCACGGCATGCCGTCGCTCAGGATCAAGATTCGCCTTTCGGCCACGGCCGCCGCCACGAAGTCGTTGAGCACGAGGTCGAGGCGGAGCCGGTCGCTCATGCCGCATGCGGTCGCAAAGCGGAGACACGACACGAGGAAGCGCTCGTCTCCGAGCGCGGCGAGCTCGCGCTCGGCCGCAACCTTCGAGCGCGCGTAGGCGGTAAGCGGGTCGAGCGGCGAATCCTCGCTGCAGACGCCGCCGCCGGCGAAGCCGTACATGCTGCAGCTCGAGGCGAAGACAAAAGCTCGCGCGCCCGCGGTTTTCGCAGCCTCCGCGAGCTCGACTGTGGCGCGGCGATTCACGTCGTCCGTTACCTCCTCGAATTCGTCGCCGATCGGGTCGTTCGAGATCGCCGCGAGGTGGACGACGGCGTCTACACCTTCGAGTGCTTCGGCGGGCGGCTCGCGAACGTCGGCGAAGTACTGGCAGTCGAGGTGGCGTTCGGGAAGCGCCGGCGTCCCCGTGAGGCAGTGCGCAAAGTAGCCCGTGTCGAGGCCGACGAGGACGTCGTCCGGGCGGGCGCCCCGAAGCTCGGTGACGACGACGGAGCCGACATATCCCATGTTTCCGGTCACGAGGATCCTCATCAGGTCTCCTTCTCCTCCTCCCACACCTTCCAAGGCGGTCGACCTGAGGCCCACTGCTCCTCGAGGACCATCTTGTCGCGGAGCGTGTCCATGTTTTGCCAGAACCCGCGATGCTTATATGCAGCGAGGGCACCTTCGCGAGCGAGGCTTTCCATCGGCTCGCGCTCCCACACGGTGGCGTCGCCCTCGATGTAGTCGATCGCTCGCGGCTCGAGCACGAAGAAGCCTCCGTTGACCCACGCGCCGTCGCCCTCCGGCTTCTCACGGAAGCCGGAGATGATGTCCTCGTCCTCCCCGAGCGTGAGGGCGCCGAAGCGGCCGGGCGGCTGGACAGCCGTGAGCGTCGCCGTCGCGTCTCGGCTCGAGTGGAACTCGACGAGCGCTCGGATGTCGATGTCGCTCACCGCATCGCCGTAGGTGAAGCAGAACGTCTCGTCGCCGACGTGCTCGCGCACGCGCTTGAGGCGCCCTCCGGTCATCGTCTTCTCACCCGTGTCGACGAGCGTGACACGCCACGGCTCGACACTCGTCCCGTGCGTGACGACCTTGTTCTCGCGGAGGTCGAACGTGACGTCCGCGGCACGCAGGAAGTAGTTCGCGAAGTAGTCCTTGATGACGTAGCCCTTGTAGCCGCAACAGACGATGAAGTCGTTGATTCCGTACGCCGAGTAGATCTTCATGACGTGCCAGAGGATCGGGCGGTCGCCGATCTCGACCATCGGCTTCGGCCTGATGCTCGACTCCTCGCTGATCCGCGTTCCGTATCCGCCCGCGAGAATGACCGCTTTCACCGCATCCCCGGTCCGCTCGACTCTCTACCCCGACGTCACTGTAGGCCCGGCGCAGCGAAATAGCGAGGTCACGGAGACGCCCGTCGTCCGCGCCTCGCTGCCAGCGCGCGTTCGTACGCCGCCAGCGCAGCCCGCCCGAACGCCCGGACACCGAAGCGGGCGGCAGCATCACGGCCGCGCTCGCCGAGCCGCCGCCGCTCTGCGGGCGCAGAGACCAGGCGGGAGAGGACATCCGTAAGCGTCCGCGCAGACGCATCCGGAACGACGACGCCCGCCTCCGCCTCTCGGACCTGCGCGGCCGCCCCGGCGACCGCGGTGACGACGACCGGAACGCCGGCCGCCATCGCCTCGATCACGGTCATTCCCCAGACGTCCTCCCTCGTCGGTAGGAGGAAGATGTCTGCCGCTGCGAACCACTGCTCTGGAGAATCCGTCGCGCCGACGAAATGGACGCGCTCCGCGAGTCCCGCGTCGTGCGCCGCGCGCGCATATCGCCGAGGGTCGCCTCGCCCGACGACAACCAGGTGCGCGCGCGGGGGGAGGCCGGCCAGCGCCGTAATCGCCTCGCCGAGCCCCTTCCGTTCGAAGTCGTGGCCGACGAAGAGGAGGAGCGCGTCGTCCGGACCAACGCGGAGCGCGCGCCGCGCGGCTCCGTCGTCAGGCTGGCCGAAACGCTCGGTCTCCACGGGCGGAAGCAAAACCTCGATCAGCTCGCGCGGGACGGCGTGAACCTCCTGCAGGTCGTCTCTCACCTCCTCGCTCGCGGCGAGGAGGACGTTGAAGCAGCCCGGCCGGAACTGGAGTCGCTCGATGACCCGCGCGACGCCGACCTTCGGGCGCGTGACGGGCGCGAGCGCCGCGCGCGTCCGGGCCGCGCGGAAGGAGCGCCCGCCGCGCTCCGGCCACCGGCCGGCCTCCGCCTTCTGAACGGCGTGGACGCGAACGACGTCGTGCTCCCACGCCGTCGTCCCCGCGACGTCGATGACGTCGTAGCGATCGCGCTCACGTCGCAGGGCAACGGTCGCCGCGCGGGCGAAGCTTCCGTACTCGAACGCATGGCCGATGCGCGATCCCGAGCGAAGGAGCGGCTGGACGGGCCGGAAGGTCGCACCGGCCAGGTCGACCGTCGTCCTCCTCGGATCGCCGTAGTAGTCGAGCTCGACGCCGGCCTCCACGAGCGCCCGCGCCAGCAGAACGCGCTCACGCTCGAGGCTCGCGTCGAGCGCGAAGCCCTGGTAGACGAGTGCAACTCTCATCGCGCCGGGCTCAACCGGGCGTGCTCGTCGTAGAGACGGCGCCACTGGCCCGCGATCAGGTCCGGGCCGGCGATGCGAAGCGCTCGCTCGCGCCCGGCCTCGCCCATCCTCTGACGCAGCGGCGGATCGGCCGCCAGCGTCAGAATCGCGTGCGCGAGGTCGCCCGCGCTTCCTGGCTCGACGAGGAGCCCCGTCTCGCCGCTGACGACGACGTCCGGAATCGCGCCCACGGGCGTCGCGACGACGGGAAGCGCGAAGGCCATCGCCTCGAGAAGCGCCATCGGTAGGCCCTCGGCGCGCGACGGGAGACAGAAGACGTCGCTGGCTGCATAGAAGGAGCCAAGCGATCCACGCGAGGCGACACCGGCGAAGATGACGGCGGCATCCAGGCCGAGCGCATCCATATGCCGTCGGAGGAGCGCCTCTTCCCCCTCGTGCATCTCCTTGCCGACGAGGGTCAGCGTCGCCTCGACGCCGCTCGAGCGCACTTCGGCGAGCGCTTCGAGAAGCTCCGGGCATCCCTTGTGCTCCCCATAGGAGCCGACGAAGAGGATGCGAAAACCGGCCGTCGACCGCTTTGGCGGCTCTTGGCGCGGCTCGAGGCGGATCGGATTCTGAATCGCGCGTGCCGACACGCCGAGCCGGCGCAGCGCCGCCGCGCCGAAGGCGGAGCTCGCGACCCGCTCGACCGTCAGGCGTGCGGCAAGCCGCATCGACCTCCGCCAGAGCGCCGAGTCTTCGGCGACGACGTGGACGTGCGCGATGGTCTTCCGTCCCCGCGCACGCAACAGGGCGAGGTAGGCGAGGTCGCGAACCAGCCCCGTCGTCGTCCCGGCGCTCAGGCTGTAGTGGACGAGCGAGGGCGCCGTCGAAAGCCACCGGAGGAAACGGGGTAGCAAGCGCGCCTGTCGGACTGCCGACCTGAGGCGCAGGCGCCCGCCCGACTCCTCCTCCGGAGGTCGCCAGAGATCGAACGTCCGGTACGTGCACCCGATCTCGGTTTCGTGCTCCAGGAGCCATTCCACCACGCTCGCGATGCCTCCGACCTGGGGCGGCAAGGGCGCGACGAGGCCGATCGCGCGCCGGCTAGCCAACCTGCGTCGGTGGTCGAGGTTGCGCCGCCGCCGCGGCGAGCGCGGTCTCCCATCCCTCCATCACCGTCGTCCACGCGAATTCGCGCACGGCGTATTCGCGGCACCGCGTGCGAACGTCATCGTCGACCCACGTCAGGGCTTCGCCGATCGCCTCGGCGATCGCCTCCGGGGAGACATCACGCGCGACGAGGCGCGGGTCGAGCGGGCGCAGAAGCTCGGGCGTCGCGCCGACCGGGGTCCCCACCACCGGTGTGCCGCACGCGAGGGCCTCGACCGTGACCATGCCGAACCCCTCGTAGGCCAGCGTGGGGAGGACGAAGAGGTCGGCGGCGCGGTACCAGTCGCGCAGCTCGTCATCCGCGGCGCGGCCCAGGAACGCGACGCGGTCCATGACGCCCAGCGTAGAGGCGAGCCCGCGCAGCCGCCGCTCGAGCATCCCCGCTCCCACGAGCGCGAGCGCGACGTCGTGCGAGGATCGGAGTGCGGCGACGGCGTGAAGGAGTTGTTCGAGGCCCATCCTCGGCTCGAGCCGGCGCGCCGTGACGAGGAGACGGCGCCCCCGTGGGGCTCCCTCGGGCCGCCGCGCACGTTCTGCGCCGTCGCAGGGCGTGAAGAAGTCGGCGTCGACGCCACCGCGGACGCGGACCACACGCCCGCGGTGCTCGGCGTGGTCGGCCGCGACGAGCGTACGGCTGAAGTCGCTAAGGACGAGGATCGCGGCTGCGCGATGGACCGCTGCACGCTCCGCGACGAGGAGGGGAAGCTCGCGGGCGTACGCGACGAGGCGACGCGGGAAGCTCGGGAGCCGCGAGCGAAGAAACCGAAGCTCCCGAAGTGCGGACGCGTGGTAAACGAGCGCGAGCGGCGTCTTCGGGTGAGCCCCGCGCAGCCCGACGGCCGTCGTCACCTGGTGTGCGAGAACGATGTCGAACGAGCCGGCGAGGGCGCGCGCGTGCCGACGCGTCTCGACGGGGTCCGTGAGCGTCTGGGGGATAGGCGTGCGCGCCAGCGTCCGATGGAGCGTGAGGAGACCATCGCGGATCTGGGCCGGCTGCCCTTCGGCGCGGGGAGCGAGGACGGTCACCTCGTGACCGC
>JALZEM010000259.1 GCA_030862005.1 Actinomycetota bacterium
GCGAGCAGGTCGGCCGGGCCGCGGATGCGCGTGACCGTTTGGTTCGCCGACCCGATGACCGCTGAGAGGAGCGACGAGGAAGCGATGTCGCCGGCACCCGGGCGCTCGGGGCAGCCGGCGCAGCGAAAGGTGGCGCCGATGCGCGACGTGGGTTCTTCCAGGGCGCGCTCGAAGCGGTCGAACGCGAGCTTGACCCGCTCGGCCTCGGGGAGCGTGAGCCGGCGGGTCGCAAGCGGCCACTCCCACCGAAGCAGAAAGGAGTGGTCGCCGAGCTGCTCGGAGAGCTCGAAGGCCAACCGCTCGTCGGCAATGAGAAACGTCGGGGGCGGTCCAAGTTCCGGACTTCGCGGATAAATGTCCTGCGAGAGCGACCGCCAGTACGGCGTCGGCTCCTCCTTCCAGAGCGCGCGGTAGATCCCGTCGATCGGAACCCGCAGCGTGCGGCCCGCGTCGGATCGGACGCGCAACGTGTCGTCGGGCTGTAACTCCATCGCCTGTGCGACCTCATCCGCGATCCAGACGCCGGCTCCATCGGCACCGGCCAGCTTCGTGACGTGGCGCAATGCGTTCGTTTTCGCGAGTAGACGCACGGGTCGGGCGGTGGGCGCGCCTGAAGCGGATACGGGGCTCACCGTTGCCGCGAGGACGGTCAGAACCGGCTCTCCGACGTACGGGACATCGCTGAGGACCGGAAACACTGCCCGCCTTGTCGCCGTAACGCGATCAGCGACAGGCGGAACCCCCGGAACCGCGCCTTCAACCCCTTGAACCACCGCCATGCCGGCTCCGAATTCCGTCGTATCGGCGAGCTCGTCCTCGAGCGCCGCGCTCACGGTCGAAGAGACAAAGAGCGAGGAAGAGGACGCGGCCAGCGCTAGAAGAAGGGCCCCGGCCGCAACCGCCAGGAAGAGCGGCGGGAAGCGCAGAAGAACGAACGGCGCCTTCCCCCAAAGGGGATGGACGCGTTTCATCGGCGGCCGCGCGCCGATTCTCGAACCGTTGCGCTCGTCGTGATCACCCGCCGGCTAAGACGCGAGACCGTTTTCGACGTTAGCGTTCGCCGGTTACCCCGGCGAGCGGCGCGCTTTCGCGAGCGAGAACGGCCTCGGCGGTTACCGGACGACGAACCGCGTCCAGCCGCGGAGGTCACCGTACCGCGCGGCGCGCTTCGGTCCGTAGCCCGGCCACGCGTACACGGTGTAGGTGCCTGCGCGCAACCGGTGGAGGCGCCCGCCAAAGCGCCACGAGGAGCGGAGGTCGTACGCGGCGCGTTCCGGCCACCTGCTCAGGATCTTGCGCCCGTTCCGCCAGACCTGGACGTTGTAGTACGTGGCGCTCGGAACGGCCGTCCAGCGCAGCCGGACCGGCGCTCGAACCCTCTCGAGATACGCGGGCTTGTAGAAGGCGCTCGGGCGCGCGAGCAGGTCGACCGCAGCGGATCGATTCCCGGCCGCGTCGACGCTTGCAATCCGGTACCGGTAGATGCGGTCGTTCGTGACGGAGACGTCAACGAACGACCTTGCCGTCTGGGCCGTGGCGACAACCCGCCAGGTGCCTCCGACCGGCTTGCGCCAGATCACAACGTGGTCGTAGTCCCAGTCCCCTGGACGCTTCCACCAAAGCGCCACGCGCCGGTGCGACGCGCGCGAGTCGAAGCCCGCGACGGGCGCCGGAGGTAGGGCGTTGACCATCAGGGGCGCTTCCGCCGACGCGTCGGCCACGGTGCCGCCGCTGAAGTGACGGGCGACGATCCTGTAACGCCCGTCGTCGGTCGGAGGAGCGACGGTCACCGACCACTCGCCGTCCGCATCAAGCGTGGCCGGCCCGCCGGCGGCGACCGGCGGCTCCTCGATGCCATCGACATAGATGTCGACAGACACCGTCCCCGCGTCGGCCGTTCCCGTGATGGTGAGCGGAGCTTGACCCTTCGTGATGAGTCCGTCGGGCGCGGCGGCAAGGGTAACGGAGGGCACGTCGACGAAGAACGTCGTCTCGGCCGTCCCCACGTTCCCGACGTCGTCCGACTGCGTCGCGCGTGCTACGTATGTCGCTTCCTCGTCGAGCGGGGTCGAAGGCGTCGCCGACCACCCGCCCCCTTCTCCGACGGTCACGGGAGGCGTGTCGACTATTTCGCCGTCCGCGGTCCCCTGCCTGATCTCGACGACGACGGTCGCGGAGTCGCCCGTTGCCGTTCCCAAGGTCCCGGCGAACGTCGGCGTCGCGTCAACGGTCGTGATTCCCGATGCCGGTTCGACGAGCGAGACTTGCGGCGCCGTCAGGTCAATGGTCCATTCATGCTGGGCGGAATCGCTCGGCGGCCCTGAGCCGACGGTCCGGACGGAGAAGTCGTGTAGCCCTTCGGCAAGCGGCGGATCTCCGGCGCGCGGATACGTGATCCCGCTGTCGCATTCTTCTTCGAGTTGTTCGTCGAGCTTGCACCGGAAGCTGCCGGACTCCGTGCTGGAGAACGAGAACGATGCGGTCGTCAAGCTCGTCCTGACCTCGGGCGCCTCGGTGATCGTCGGCGCCGACGCTTCGAGATCACCAGCCGCCGGCGATACGAGGAGGCCGGCGACCAGTACGCCGACCACGGCGACGAAAAATCGGCGGCTCATGAGGCCATGCTCGCGAGAACACCGAGGGCGAGGGCACCGAGGACAAGGACGCCGCCGAACGCGAAATCGTTTCGCCGCGACGCGAGGAAGGGTGAGATCGTCGCGACGGCGCGGATCGGCAGGACCGCGACGGCGAAGAGACAAGCCGCGAGCACGAGGAGCACGAGGAAGACGTTCGAGACGAGGCCGGGCTCGACGGCGGGCGTCGCGCGCGCGCCGTCGGCGTCCCGTGTGCTTTCTCGCGCCAGCTCGACGGCCAGCGGCGCAGCACCGACAGTTCGCAGGATTTCTGCCAACCTCACGTCGATCCCGCCGGCGAGCGCGACCGGAGGCGCCGGACGGGCCGCCACGGCCGGTCGCCGCTTCTTCGCCCGCCGTGGCTTCTTCGGTTTCGGCGCAGGCGCCGCGCTCGCGACCGTAGACGACTCGGAGGCCGTGGATACGGCCGACGAGGACGACGAGCCCGACGAGGACGGAGCGGGGGCAGGTGCCGGCTCCGGCTCAGACTCCGGCTGAGGCTGTGGCGCAGGGGCAGGGGCAGGGGCAGGCGCAGGGGCCGGTGCTGGTGCGGGTGCTGGTGCGGGGTCAGGCTCCGGAACGGGCGCAGGGTCGGGCGACGGTTGCTGCGCGAACGCAACCGGAGCCGTCGCCAGAACGAGGGCGAGCGCGATCACGGCCGCCGCGGATCTTCGCGCGGCCCGTGCGACGATCGTGCTTTCTTTTTCGTTGACGGACGTGTCCCGTGACCCCTTTCCCCCGGAACGCGGGCAGCCCCGAGCTTAGAGCGGTGAGAGCAAACAATCAAGCGGCTCAGCGTGGCGAAGCGCACGCGCGGCGACTTGTTCGCACTTCCCGCAGAAGCCGCGCTAGGAGACCGCGAACGTTACGGTCAAGATCACCTGCATCTCCTGCTTTCCCGGCTCGATCGGCACGTCGGCGGCCATCGCCTCGGCGGCGCCGAACCGGCTTCCGTCGAACATCACGCCCGCGCCGCTCGCCTCCACGATCGAGGTCGGGCGGCCGAGCGAGACTCCCGCGTTCGCCGCGAGCGTTTCGGCCTTCCGCCGAGCGTCGTCGTAGGCCGCGGCTGCCGCCTCGTCGAACTTCGCGCGTGTGTCCGAGATACGGAAGCTCGGTCCCCACACTTCGTT
Source organism: Actinomycetota bacterium (assembly GCA_030862005.1). Classification (GTDB taxonomy): domain Bacteria; phylum Actinomycetota; class Thermoleophilia; order Gaiellales; family Gaiellaceae; genus JACCYG01. The sequence continues at coordinate 3,767 of JALZEM010000259.1, forward strand.
TGCCCCCGCCCCGACGGCCGTGTCGACGATCGCTCCGGCACGCGCCATCTTCCGTACGGTCGCGTGCACCGAGTTCGAAGCCGCGTACCCCACGACGGTCCCGCCCTCGCTCATGTCAGGCCAGAGCGAGACGTGCTCGGTCCGCAGGTCGCCCTTCGCGATTCCCGCGCGCTTCAACGCGTCGAGCAACCGCTTCGTGGCCACGGCGTTCTCGCGCAGAGCCGCGTCGGCGGTCTCCGCGCGGGAGTGGATTCCGAACGACCACTCCGAGATGTCGGGGACGCTCTTCAGCGACCCCGTTCCCACGACGGTGATTCCCTGAGCGGACGCGGACTGGGCGGTCGGCGGCAACGCGCCGCCGATGCTTGCCTCGACGGCAACGTCGCCTGACGGCTCTGCGCTACTCCCGCTCGAGCCCTTCGCGCCGTCGTCCCCGCCCCCACACGCGGAAGCCGCGAGGGCCGCGACGGCGAGGGCAGTAAGGGCTGTGGTCTTCATGTCTTCCTCCGATCCGAGGTTGTGAGACTCGGACCGGCCGAGGCCGGCGAAGGTTCCCGCCGGACGGGCGCCGATATCCTCGACCGTCGTGAACGCGATCGAGGTTCGCGGGCTCGTCAAGTCATATGGAGCCCGCGAGGTACTGCACGGAATCGACCTGATCGTCCCTGCCGGCGAGGTCTTCGCGCTTCTCGGGCCGAACGGGGCGGGGAAGACGACGACGGTGGAGATCCTCGAGGGCTACCGGCGCCGCGACGAGGGCGGCGTCCTCGTGCTCGGAACAGATCCCGCGACCGCACGATCCGACTTCCGCGCGCGTATCGGGATCGTCCTCCAGTCGTCGGCCGTGTACCCGCTGCTCACGGTCCGCGAGATCGTCGAGCTCTTCGCCGGCTACTATCCCGCGCCCCGGGATGCGGGCGAGGTGATCGAGCTCGTCGGCCTCGAGGAGAAGCAGGCCGCGCGCGTCCGAACCCTATCGGGGGGGCAGTTGCGGCGCCTCGACCTCGCGCTCGCGCTCGTCGGCGACCCGGAGCTCATCTTCCTGGACGAGCCGACGACGGGCTTCGACCCGGCGGCGCGCCGCCAGGCTTGGGAGACGATTCGCGGCCTCCGCAGGCTGGGGACGACGATCCTGCTCACGACGCACTACATGGAGGAGGCGGAGGCGCTCGCCGACTGCGTCGCGATCCTCCGGGGCGGCCAGATCGTGGCGACGGGTTCGCCGCGAGAGCTCCTCGCCGGTCATGCGAGCGTCGAGATCCGGTTCCGCCGAAACGGCGAGGGCGTGGTCATCGACACGGACGAGCCCACGCGAGTCTTGAACGAGCTCACGGCGGACGCTCTCGCCCGCGGGATCGAGCTCGAAGAGCTCGAGGTCCACCGCCGCTCGCTCGAGGACGTCTACCTCGAGGTGACGGAGAAGGCGTCATGACGCGGGTCTTCCTGCACGAGCTCCAGACCGACCAGCGGCTCTTCTGGCGGAGCCGTGAAGCCGCCTTCTTCACGTTTCTCCTCCCGATCATCCTGCTCGTCCTCCTCGGCTCGGTCTACGGCGACGACGAGATCGAAGGTGTCGGCGCGACGACGTACCTCCTTGCCGGTCTGCTCGGCTACGGCGTCGTCTCGACCGCGTTTGCGAGCCTCGCTATCAGCCTCGTGATCAGGCGCGAGGCCGGTGTGCTGAAGCGGATCCGCGG
>JALZEM010000266.1 GCA_030862005.1 Actinomycetota bacterium
GAATACTCGAGGAACGGGAACGTCCCGATCCCCTTGTACGTCGTGTAGGGCTCGATCTCGGCCCCGATCAGGATCTCGCCCCGGTCGGTCTGTGAGATGTAGACGTGCATCTGCGACGAGACGATGATCACGTCGAGGAACGGCTTGATCGGCTCCGTCACGAAAGCCTGGAGGATGTGCGTCGTGATCGGGAGTCGGACCTCGGCCAGGTCGCAGACGAGCGTCGACCAGCCGGCCGTCGCGCTGATCACCGTGTCACATTCGACCTCGCCGCGCGTCGTCTCGACGCCTGTGATTCGCCCGTTCGACCGCGTGATCCCCGTCACCTCCGTGTACGGATGGATCTCGACGCCGTGGCGGTCGGCGCCGCGCGCGTAGCCCCAGACGACGGCGTCGTGGCGGATGATCCCGCCGGGCGGATGGTAGAGCGCGCCCATGACCGGCCACGTCACATGCTGCGAGAGGTCCATCTCGGGGCAAAGGCGCGCGATCTCGTCGGGGTAGATCACGCGGCTCTCGATCCCGAGGAGCTGGTTCACCTCGGCGCGTTCGGTCATCGTGATCATCGCGCGATCGGAGTGCGCCAGGGTCAGGTGGCCCTGCTGCGAGAAGAGCATGTTGAAGTCGAGCTCGATCGAGAGGCCCTCGTACAGGCGGACGCTCTCCTTGTAGAACTCGGCTCCCTCGGGCGTTCGGTAGTTCGCGCGCACGATCGTCGTGTTTCGGCCCGCGGCTCCGGAGCCGATGTAGCTCTTCTCGAGCACGGCGACGTCGCGGATCCCGTGCGTCTTCGCCAGGTAGTACGCGGTCGCGAGGCCGTGCGAACCGGCCCCGATCACGACGACGTCGTAGCGCTTCTTGAGCTCGGGACGCCGTCGCCACATCCGCCGGACGCGGAAGATGTCTTTCATTCGAGCCCCTCCGCGGCGTCGAGCAGCACCTCGACGAAGTAGTCGCCGTACTCCTGGGGAAAGAAGAGGCGGAAGCCGCCTTCGTGGGGAAGGACGTGCACAGGGATGTGGGCGAGGGCGCCGATCGTCGGAGCTTGCCGGAGGTCGAGCTCGCTGATCCGGCGAAGCAACCGCTCCGCGTCGGGGCGCTCGATCCGGACGCCCGCGAGCGCTCCGGTGAGGTCGATGACGGTGTCGAACTCGCGCTCGAGCTCCGCGCGAAGCTCCGGTCCTCGCTCGTACTCGGCGAGGACGAGGGCGCGATCCGGCGTCACCTCGAACCCATCCTCAGCGCTCAGCCGCTCGACGTCGCCCCGCACCTCGATCTTCGCCGTCTCGAGCGAGATGTCGTGGATTCCGAAAGCGGCGCCCCGGTCCCCGAGCGCGTGCTCGAGAGGCGAGCGGAGGCGCGGCTCGAAGCCGTCGCGCACCTCGGCGCGGTTGGGACTGAGGAAGTCGAGCGCGCTCACGACCGAAGGTGCTCCCCCTCGGGGTCGAAGAACGGGCGCAGGCGCACGCGGCCCTTCTCGAGCCCGCCGTTCATCTTGATCGTGATCTCCACATCCTCTTCCGCGAGCTCGGCGGGTACCCAGGCCATCCCGATCACCTTCCGAAGCTCGGGGCTCCACCGGGAGCTCGTGATCCGGCCGCCGGGCCTCCCGTTCACGACCACCTGACCGCCCTCGGGGGGAACAGCGCCGAGGCCGTTCCCCATCTCGAAGCCGACGAGCCGGTCGCGGAAGCCACGTTCCTGCACCTGCTCGAGCGACCATTTGCCGACGAAGTCGTCCTTCTCGAACTTGACGATCCAGGGCATGCTCGCCTCGAGCGGGTTCGACTCGGAATCGGTGTCCTGGCCGATCAAGATGTGCATCTTCTCGAGGCGCAGGATGCGCTGCGGCTCGAGCCCGAACGGCTTGATCGAGAAGTCGCGGCCGTGCTCGAGGATGGTGTCCCAGAGATACTGGCCGTACGGTGACGGGTAGTGAAGCTCGTAGCCGAGCTCGCCGACAAAGCCGATGCGAAGGATGAGCGAGGGGACGCCCGCGACGTGGCCGCGGCGCGCGTCGAGATACTTCAGCGCCTCGTTCGAAACGTCGAGCTCGGTCAGCCGCTCCATCAGCTCGCGGGCCTTCGGCCCCGCGACGTTGATGGCAGCGAGCGCGCCCGTCACGTCGATGATCTCGACGTCCATGTGCCAGACCGCGTTCCACCACTCGAACCACTCGAGAACCTTGTCCGCGCCGGTCGACGTGGTCGTCACGTAGAAGGTGTCCTCGTCGAGGCGCGCGATCGTGCCGTCGTCCATGATCCGTCCGCCGTCGGTGCCGAGGACGCCGTAGCGGATGCGGTCGACCTTCAGGTCCGCGAACCGGTTCGGGTAGAGGCGCTCGAGGAACGTCGCCGCGTCGGCCCCCTTGACGATCATCTTTCCGAGCGTCGAGACGTCGATCAGGCCGAGCGAATCGTGCACCGCCTTCGCTTCGGCCTTCGGGTCGCCGTAGGAGTGGGGACGCCGCCAGACGCCGGTCCACATCATCCGTGCCCCGAGCTCGTTGTGGCGGTGGTGGATCGACGTCCGCTTCGCGGGCTCGTGCGGCCGACCCGCGAGGAGCCCGAGCGAGACGGGAGCCCACGGCGGCCGCGCCGTCGTCGTCCCAATCGTTTCCTCGTCGGTCTCGTTCTCACGCGCGTAGAGCCGGATCGACGGGACGTGACAGAGCTTCCCCTGGCACGGGCCCATCGTCGCCGTCGTATACCGCTTCGCGAGCTCGATCGAATCGAAGCCCTCGGCGATCGCGCGTTTCATGTCCTTGTCCGTGACGTCTTCGCAGACGCAGACGAAACACTTGCCTTTCGCGCCCGCGCCGTTGTACGTCGCCGCCGGAACGGCGCAAGGGCCGACGTCGCCTGCGACCGAGCCGACGGCCTCGACGTTCTCGGGGAGGTCGATCGGTACGAAGATTCCGCGAGCGGGGTCGTACTCGACGCGCGCCCCGGCCTGCGCGAGCAGCGAGTACGCAGGCTGGCGGCCGCCCGACATGACGAGCAGGTCGCACTCCACGTCCTGCTCGTCGACGGAGACCGATTCGAGGCGGCCGCGGGTCCCACGGGCGGCAACCTGCCGCACGGGACGCTCCTGCAGGTCGAACACGGCGGCGACTTCCGTGCCGGCGCGCTCGAGGTGTTCGATCGTCTCGAGGCCGCGCGCATCCGCGGAGATGACGACCGCCCGATCACCCGGCTTGAGCGCCCAGAAGTCGACGAGCCGGCGGACCCCGCCGGGGAGCATCACCCCGACGAGGTCGTTCCCCGGAAAGACGAGCGGTTGCTCGACGGCTCCCGTTGCGACGACGATCCGCTCGGCGCGGAACCGGTAGAGGACCCTCCCTGCGTCGACCGGGACGAGCCCGCCCTCGTAGATGCCGATAGCGCGCGCCGGCGCGAGGACCTCGAACGTCTCGGCGGCGAGATGTCGGGGCAGCAGGTCCGGCCCCTCGTCGACGAGCACGACCTCCTCGCCGTGCGCCGCGGCGTTGCGAGCCGCCTCGCGGCCCGCTCCGCCTCCCCCGATCACGAGCGTCGCAACGTGTCGGTTCTCGACGTCGAAGCGCCGCGTCCGCTTCGCGTGCTTATCGACGCTGCCGAGGCCTGCGGCCGTCCGCAGTAACCGCTCGAAGAGCGGCCACGCGCGCCGCGGCCTAATCATTGTCCGGTAGTAGAAGCCGACCGGCGTGAACGGGCCACCGACCTTATCGGTGGCCGCCATCAGGTCGCGCTCGAGCGAGCCGCGGACGTTCTGCGCCTCGACGCGCATCCCGCCACGAAGCGGCTCCGCGCAGACGCGTACGTTTGGAACGCCGTCGACGGTCATCATGCAGTTCGGGCAGTGCCCCGAGCAGCAAAGAAGCCCGCGCGGTCGGTGGTACTTGAAGCTCCGGCTGAAGGTGCGGCGGCCGGATGCGAAGAGCGCGGAGCCGACGGTGTCGCCGTCGTAGCCGTACACGGGCTCGCCGTCGTAGAAGAAGACGACGGCGCGGTCGCGGTCGATCCGCTCGCTTGGCTGTCGTGGGAGTCTCACGTCAGAGCGTGGGCGTGTCGCCGAGAGCAGGGGTCGCCTCGGGGCCCGGGGCACCCTCGCCCGACGCCGGTTCGGTGATCTCGGTGAGGAGGACCTCGTTCGTGCGCGTGTCGCGCTCCGCTTGGAACCAGAGCCCGCAGCCGAGCCGGTGGTACCACCACTCGCGCTGCACGCCGGCGACGTTGTCTCGGAAGTAGAGGTACGACGTCAGCTCGCGAAACGCCGGTGCCTCCTTGGGCCGTTTCGTCACCTCGCCCTGGTAGGCGAACTCGTTGACGTCGCGCGGCCCACAGTTGGGACAGGGAAGGAGGAACGACATCAGACGACTCCTACCCTAAGCGGATCCGTTTATGCCCGGTATCCAGTCGGTCCCAGCGAGCGGGACGCGCGCCA